>CAYOFJ010000102.1:0-7119 GCA_964403065.1 uncultured Halanaerobiaceae bacterium
AATTTTTTCTTTGCTTTAGATTAAAATTTTATGGTTCTATTGCAAAAAAATGGCTGTTATAAAACTAATTATTTCTAAATTTTAATATAGCTTAAAACCCAGAGCCAAGAAAATCCAGTATCTTCTCTACGGCTAGCTGCTGCTGATTTAAAGAAGACATCTCTGCTTTTCCATCACCCTGCTGGTCACCATAAAAACCAAATCCAGCATGGTTGGCACCTTCCATGACAATAGTTTCAGTATTTTCTGGCAGGAGCTCCATCCTCTCCTGCAGTCTTTCCAGGTTAATTATCTCATCTTCACTGCCATAAAGAGATAGTACATTAATATCAGTATAATCAAGATTGTCACTATCAGCAGGATAGGCAGCCAGCAATATTAAATTTTTCACCCGTTCGGGCTCACGCCGGCTGATAAACCGAGCACTCATAGCCCCTCCCAAAGAATGTCCGATCATGGTCCAGTTCTCAATTGTCTGCTGCTCCCGAGCAATAATATCTTCTGCTCTACTCCAGTTTAAAATTGACATTTGAAAAGGCATTTGAACCAAAAAAACCGGATGCCCGGCCTCAGCCAATTTATAAGCTATTCCGGCATAAGCAGCCACTTCCACCTGTCCGCCAGGATAAAAAATAATGCCATTATTATACTCTTCTCCATTGCGGGGCCAAAATTCATATAAGTCTTCCCGGTTCAATACTTCTACATGCTCACTGCTCTCCAGATATTCTCTGGCTTCTTCCAGAGGAGGACGACTCTGCTGCAGCCAGTAAAATATTCCACCGCCGATGAGTAACAAAAATAAAATTAGCGGCAAAATAACTTTCGGCCGGATTAACTTTTTGTTTATCTTTCCAATTAATGACATATAAGCCAAACATCCTCCTGTAATCTATTATTCTTCCTGGCTATCTCCCTCTTCCGTTTCTGTCTCACCTGCAATTTTCTCTTCTTCCTCTTTTAACTCATCTTCCTCCGGAGAAGTAGATAAATCCGGTATATCAATTCCCAGAACATTTACATTTATAGCTTCCACATTTACTCCGGTCATTTCCTCCAGAGATTCTTTTACATTTTTTTGTACTTCCCTGGCTACCTCAGAAATTTTAACTTCAAACTCAACTATTATATTCAGGTCAACTATTATACCTTCTTCAGTCTCTTCCAAACTCACTCCCCGGGATAAATTTTTCCTGCCCAGCATTTCAGCAATATCACCGGCAAAACCACTGCTCATAGCTGCTACCCCATCAACCTCAGTAGCTGAAATACCGGCCACTATACCCAAAACATCATTATCTATATTGGTTTCTCCCAGTTCAGAATCTTCCGATTCAATCATAAATAACCCTCCTTTTTGGGGCCAGATATTTTAGCCCCGGAATTAAACTCATAATGCTTAATTTATAACCCTTTCATATAAAGCTTCGTACTTCTCAGCTGAATTTTGCCAGCTGAAGTCTTCCTGCATAATTTTTTTCTGTAATTTTGTCAGCTTCTGTCTATTCCGGGCCAGGTCTGCAGCCCTCTCCAGGGCAGACAAAAGTGATTCAGAGCTGTATTCAGAAAATGTAAAGCCCGTACCGCCATTTTCAGTTTTATTATAGGAACGAACTGTATCTTTTAGCCCGCCTGTTTCTCTAACCACGGGAATAGTCCCATACCTCATGGCTATCATCTGTCCCAACCCACAGGGTTCAAAGCGAGAAGGCATCAGGAAAAAATCGCTGCCTGCGTATATTCTCTGGGCCAGAGTAAAATCATATTTGATTGCCGCAGCGGCACTTTCAGGAAATTTATCCGCCAGATAACGCAGATAGTATTCGTAATCGTCGCGTCCGCTACCCAGTACCACCAGCTGAAAACCCAGGTCTATAATATCTTCACCTATATCCTGAATAAGATCAATTCCTTTTTGCTCTACCAGGCGGCTTACCATCCCCAGAATAGGTTTATCCCTTTCTAACGGAAGCCCCATTTCTCTCCGCAGTCCTCTTTTGTTCTCCTTTTTCCCCTGAAAATCTTCACTATCATAAGAAGAGTAAATTTCACTGTCCAGAGCAGGATTAAATTCTCGATAGCTAATACCATTGATAATGCCTTCCAGGTCATCACCCCGCATACGCAGGGCATAATCAAGCCCTTCGCCAAATTCGGGGGTCTGAATTTCCTCGGCATAACTGGGGCTAACGGTGGTAATTTTATCGGCATAATTAATGCCGGCTTTCATTAAATTGACACAGCCATCATGTCTTATGTTCCCGTTAAACCAGTGTTCCCAATCAATTCCCAGAGTATCATCGATAATTTCCGCTCCAAATACTCCCTGATATTTCAAGTTATGAATAGTATATATCGTTTTAATATCACTGTAGAAATCAAATTGCCGGTAATTTTCCTCCAGTAAAAGAGGCAAAATGGCCGTCTGCCAGTCATGACAGTGAATAATGTCGGGCTGAAAATCCAATTTGGGCAGCATTTCCAGCACGGCTCTCACAAAGAAAGTAAATTGAACGTGTCTATCAGAACAGTCATAAAGAGATTCCCGATAAAATTTTTCTTTATTATCCACCAGATAAAAAGGCACTTCATCATGTACAGTTCTATTAATTCCTGTATATTCGTTCCGCCAGACTACCCGGGTACGAAAATGAAATAAATGTTCCAGTCTGCTGCGGTATTTAAGGGGAATATGATTGTATTCCGGTATTACACAGCGGACATCGTGTCCCTCTTCTTTCAAAGCTGCCGGCAAAGAACCAACAACATCTCCCAACCCCCCGGATTTAACAAAAGGTGAAGCCTCAGAACTCACCTGTAGAATTTTCAAGTTTCCCACTGTTACTGCCCTCCCTTAACAAAATAAATATATAACTATTTATGAAAGCTATAAAACTCTTTTCATGGGTAATCTTACCTGTGTTTAGGTTTATTCTTCGGCCAAAAAATTTCCAGTATCACATCATCTTATAACTTCCAATGTTTTATGAGCTTACAGAAATAAATGGTATATGTAGATCTGACAGACCATTATTAATAGCAACTTCACCAACTTATATGGAGTAGAAGCTAAATTTTATAGTTCCCCTTTATAAAATTATATATTTACAGGTAAAGTCCTCTTTATTATATAGTTCTTCTTCAAAACCAATGTTAAAAACCTTATATACTAATATATCCTGGAAAACTAAAGCAGGTTTTTCTGGAAATATGAAGAATTATATAAATGTCAGGAAAATGTCAGGAAGAGGTGATAGTTATGGCTCCCAAAACTCCCACAAATTATGATAGATATCTATTTCACAGAGGCCAGCATTATAAGGCCTATGAATTTATGGGGGCTCATCCCGGGGAACTAGATGGGAAACAGGGTACCAGGTTCACTGTCTGGGCTCCCAATGCAGAAAAAGTTTATGTTACTGGAGATTTCAACAGCTGGTCCGAAAAAGCTAACTCTCTGGAAAGAATTGCTGAAAGCGGTTTATGGACTTGTTTTGTTCCCGGTGCTAAAGAGGGCATGAAATACAAATATCATATTATTGGGCCCGACAATAAAACCAGAATTAAAGCTGATCCCTATGGGTTTTATGCAGAAAAAAAACCTAAAACTGCTTCTATCATTAAAGACCTTTCTAACTACGAATGGCAGGATGGCCATTGGCTGGAAAAACGCAGCAACTCCGAGCAATTAAAGGAACCAATGTTAATTTACGAAGTTCACCTGGGCTCCTGGCTGCGCGATGAAGATGACAACTATTTAAATTATAGAGTGCTGGCTGACAAATTGGCTGAATACCTGCAGGATCTAAACTTCACTCATGTTGAACTCCTCCCCATAACGGAACATCCCTTTGATGGTTCCTGGGGATACCAGACTACAGGTTATTATTCAGTCACCAGCAGATACGGCACACCAGAAGATTTCATGTATTTTGTCGATCGCCTCCATCAGGAAGATTTGGGAGTCATTATTGACTGGGTGCCAAGTCATTTTTGTCGTGATGATCATGGCCTCAGACTTTTTGACGGCACAGAATTATATGAAAGTGCAGACCCACTAAGAGCTGAAAACCCGCAGTGGGACACGCTTAATTTCGATTTTGCTCAGCCAGAAGTCTGGAGTTTTCTCATTTCCAATGCCAATTACTGGTTTGAAAAATTTCATATCGATGGTATAAGAGCTGATGCTGTTAGTAATATGCTCTATCTGGACTACGGCCGAGAAAATGGGGAATGGCGTCCTAACAAACACGGCGGCCGGGAAAACATCGAAGCCATAAAATTCCTGCGCCGGCTTAATGAGGTCGTCTTTGAAAATCATCCAGGAGCTCTAATGATAGCCGAGGAATCAACATCCTGGCCTCAGGTCACTGCTCCCACTTATATTGGCGGACTGGGATTTAATTTGAAATGGAATATGGGCTGGATGAATGATGTGCTGGAATATATGGAGACTGATCCTATATTCCGCAAATGGGAGCACAACAAATTAACATTTTCCATCATGTATACTTATTCAGAAAATTTTGTTCTACCGCTTTCTCATGATGAGGTTGTTCATGGCAAAAAATCCCTGGTGGATAAAATGCCCGGAGATTACTGGCAGAAATTCGCAAATTTAAGACTCCTATATGCTTTTATGCTGGCCCATCCCGGCAAGAATTTGCTTTTTATGGGCGGCGAATTTGGCCAGTTCATTGAGTGGAATTATAAACAGGATCTGGATTGGCTTCTGCTGAACTACGAAAAACACAGCCAGCTTCAGGATATGGTCAAAAAAGCCAATAAGATCTATCAGGAACATTCTTCCTTCTGGGAACTTGATCATCAGAAACGGGGATTTGACTGGATAGAACCCAATGATTACACCCAGAGTGTCCTGAGTTTTATTCGCTATGATAGTGAAAACAAACCGATAATTACCGTGGGTAATTTCACCCCTATCCCTCGAGACAACTACCGTATTGGAGTTCCTCAGCCTGGAATTTATGAAGTAATACTTAATACTGATTCTGCTGAATTTGGAGGCTCAGGATACAGCGAAAAAACTCATTATCAGAGTGAATTTATAGAATTCCACGGACGGCCTCAATCTATAGAACTGACCCTTTCTCCGCTGGCTGCAATTTATCTCAGGCCAGTAGAAAACTGAATCTCTTAAATTTTAGGAGGGATTATATGCCAAAAAAAGATGTTGTTACGATGCTGCTGGCAGGAGGAAAAGGAACCAGGCTGGGTGTATTAACAAAAAATATTGCTAAACCGGCAGTGCCTTTCGGAGCTGAATATCGTTTAATTGATTTTCCCCTGAGCAACTGCATGAATTCCGGCCTGGATACTGTAGGTGTTTTAACCCAGTATGAACCTCTGGTGCTAAACTCTTATATCGGCAATGGAAGTTCCTGGGACCTTGACAGCCGGGAAGGTGGGGTAACAGTACTGCCACCATATCTGAGCGATTCCGGGGGAAGATGGTATCAGGGTACAGCTGATGCGGTTTTTCAAAACATTCAATATATCGATCTCTATGATCCCGACTATGTTTTAATTTTATCCGGAGATCACATTTACAAAATGGATTATTCCCTGATGATAGAAGAACATAAAGAAAAAGGAGCTGAAGCCAGTATAGCCGTACGGGAAGTGCCCTGGGAGGAAACCTATCGTTTTGGAGTTATGGTAACTGATGAAAACGACAGAATAACTGATTTTCAGGAAAAACCAGAGGATGCACGCAGCAATCTGGCTTCCATGGGAATTTACGTCTTTGACTGGCCGCTTTTGCGCGACTATCTGGAAGCAGATGCAGCCAATCCTGAATCCGATCGAGACTTCGGCAAAAATATCATCCCCACCATGCTGGAAGATGAAAGAAGATTATTCACCTATAAATTCTCCGGTTACTGGAAGGATGTAGGAACTATCAAAAGCTACTGGCAGGGCCATATGGATCTGCTTCAGGAAAAAGAAAAAGGCCTCGATCTATATGACAGAGACTGGGTTATCTGCAGTGTTAATCCCAATAGACCACCCCAGTATGTAGCAGAAACTGCCAAAATTTCTAACTCCATAATAAATAAAGGAACAAAAATTGAAGGCCAGGTGGAAAATTCAGTATTATTTTATGGTACTGAGGTGGGAAGAAACGCCGTTGTTAAAGATTCTGTATTAATGCCCAATGTCACCGTGGAGAATGATGTTTATATTAAGAAAGCTATAATTGGACAAAACTCACTCATTAAAGACAGCGCCTGTATCGGTGTCGGGGAAGAAAGAGAGCTCGATGTAACTGTCATAGGTCAGGAAGAAACGATCGCCAATGGAGAAAAAATTGAACATGGCTCTGCAATTGGCAAATAGAAATGATCTCAGGGCGAAGTTTTAAAGATTATCAGGAAAAAGCCCTTCCGCAAAAGGAGGTAAAAGCAAATATGGCTATGGATAATGTTATGGGAATTATAAATAACAACCCCCAGGGCATCTCTTTAAAGGAAATAACCGGCCACCGCTCTCTGGCCTCTGCCCCAGTTTTCAGCCGCTACCGTTTGATTGATTTTCCCTTATCCAACATGGTCAATTCCGGTATAAATAATGTGGGCATCATGCTGGAAAGCCGCTTTCGCTCTCTGCTTGACCATATAGGCCCCGGCAAACCGTGGGGGCTGGATACCAAAAGAGATGGCTTGTTTCTCCTGCCCCCGGCCCATATTTACGATAAAAGCCAGCTCTACAAAGGCGATATAGAAAATTTTTACAGCAACCGGGATTATCTTCACCGTTCCCGCCAGGAATATGTAATTGTTGATTATCCTTTTGTTATATGTAATATGGATTATGAAGAAGTTTTTGAGTACCATAAAAAGACGGATGCTGACATCACGATGGTTTATAAAGATTTAGAAACACTGCACCGCGATTCCCATTATACAACCATAACTACGGATAATGAAGACAAAGTTATAGATATGAAAATAAATCCTGATACCCGGCGCAATACTAAAATTTCTCTCAAAAAATATATTATGAGCAAAGATTTACTGTTAGAAATTCTTGATGAATCAGTTTCTAAAGGTCAGTGGGATTTCGAAAAAAATGGAATCGCCTCTCGTTTAAGTCAAT
>CAYOFJ010000103.1:0-7044 GCA_964403065.1 uncultured Halanaerobiaceae bacterium
ATTCTTTCTTTTTGGCCAAATGGTATTTTAATTCCCATTCTATCAATATACGGAGCATAAGGATTTAAAATAGCAAGTGCTACAAAAGAGCTTCCATAAAATCCAACCAGATGACCCACAAAAGTAAGTATAGCCAGCAGACCTCCGAATACATATTGTCCCGTATCTGTTGCCGGAGTCGTCTGTGGCTCGGTGGCCATATAGAAAGCTAAGAAAATGACACTACCGGCAAATACATGAAAAGCAATTCTTAAGATGATAGGCCCACCGGTAACAGCTCCAATCAAAACACTAAGTGCTGTCATACTAAGTAAATAACTAAGTGTTAATTTCCACTTCAATTTAATCCATAGGGCCAATAAAATTCCTGAAATTATGACAAGCAGACCGGAAGCCCCACCTATCCAGCCGTGAGCTTTCCATAGAAATAGACTTTCTGCTACACTGAGATTTTCCGTGCCGTAAAAACCCATAACTTCTGCAAATTCCATAGAAGCTACAAAACCTTCACTGGAAAGCATATTATACTGGAGATGTTCGGGATAAAATAGCTGACCGGAGGTAAGAGGATCCGGTAAAAACCACATAAAAGTAATCAATAATAGAACCAGCGCCTTTGCTCCAGCAGCAGGATTAATTATCTTCCTACCAAAATATTTTTCCTGTCCCCATTTGAAAACTATCATGGTAACAGCAGAAATAATGGCAGTAACATAATAAGGAGAAAGTTCTCCTACACATAATCCTACAATCATACCAGCAACCAGGGGTGAATAGAAACTTTTATATGTCGTTTCCCCTAATTTAGATAGATCCTGATCTTCCAGTACCTTGATTAATAAATGACTGAGCACTGCTGCCACAACGGCAGTCAGAATG
Organism: uncultured Halanaerobiaceae bacterium; assembly: GCA_964403065.1. Lineage (GTDB taxonomy): Bacteria > Bacillota > Halanaerobiia > Halanaerobiales > Halarsenatibacteraceae > Halarsenatibacter. The sequence goes on from CAYOFJ010000103.1 coordinate 880, forward strand.
TTGAAAAATGCTCTTTCGCCTATAGCAATGATAGCAGCTACAGCTGGAATACACATAGCTGCAAAAGTGCGCAGCATTACCTGGTCTTCATCTAAACCTGAATGTCTTTCAGGTCGTAATTTATTGTTCCCTTTCTGCGCACTTTTATCCTCATTGGCCATTGATAATCCCCCCTTAGATTTTGGTGGCTTGAATTAATATTCTCCTTCACTAAAAAATACAGAGCAAAAATTAATATTGTGATAATAATAACTTTCACTATAAAAAATATCATAAATATCTTATATATGCAAGGCTTACTCAATGATTATTTAAAATAACCCAATGTGATAATAATAACGTGCTCTCAATATGTGATATTCTACATAAATTAAAAATCTCCTGCCGAAGCAGGAGAAAAATTTTTAAATTTCACTATAAGTGATAAAATAAATTAAATTACAAATTGCCCGGGCCCTAAAAATAAAAAATTAATGGGCTAAATATTCTTCAGCAGCCTCTCTGCCTCGTAAGATCAAGACTGAATATTCATCAAATTCTATTCCACTAAAACCATCTAAATCAGGCTGTATGAGAATATCTGAGTCGGGATCTTCCTGCATATTTCTGCGCATAATATTAAAGGCTCTATTACCATAATCTATTATCCCCTCCGGTCTTCCTGTGAAACTAAAGTTACCGGCCACATCGACAGCGATAATTATATCAGCTCCAGCTTCTTTTAGCACTTCGACAGGCAAATTTTCTGACAATCCTCCATCAGCCAGCAGTCTGTCATCATATTCCACAGGTTCGAATAGTACTGGTACAGCTGCGGCCGCTGACAATAATTTGGCCAGAGGACCGCTGCTATAATTCAAAGCCAGCCCGCTATCTATATCGGTTACGGTAATGTAAAATTCCAGGGGAAGGTCTTCAATATTTTGTGCGTCTAACCTCTCCTCCAGACTTTCTTCCACCGTGGAAATAGAAAAAAAGCCCAGACTATTGAGAGTGGGAAATAGAAAATCTCTCCACTGCAATTCGGAAATCATCTCTTTCATCTGAGCAGGAGAGTGGCCATCAGCATAAAGAGCCCCAACTATAGCTCCAGCACTTGTTCCTGAAATCAGATCTATCTGGATATTATATTCTTCTATTACCTCCAGAACCCCAATATGAGCCAGTCCCCAGGCGCCTCCACCGCTGAGAACCAGACCCACTTTTTCCTCTGAATTATTGATCTCTTCTGGCACCTGCGCAGCTTTTACCGCTTCCGAATTGACAGCGTCTGATGAAAAATATTCGTTTAAAATGGTGCTACTCATCAGATCAGTACAAATCAGCATAATGATTAGAGCAAAAAAAACGACAAAAAAACTAATTTTAATTTTCTTCATGTTAAAGTCATCCCATCATTAAAATTTATAATATCAAAAATTGTTCAGAAAAACCCCTGATATTTCTAACAGATTAATTTTTGCTCCCCCGGGAGAGTTGAAACGATTTCCTGTTGATCAGGTCCGGACAGATCCAGAGGTGAAAGTTTTTGTGCCAGACTACTTTTTGTCATCTTTCCCTGCCAATAAGCAAATATGTCAACTAAAATATCAGTACCAATATTTAGAGTTTGTTCATAGTGGTCTAAAAATCTCTTTTTTTCCTCCTGCCAGAGAAGGTCGTCTCCTGCTTCATAAAGTAATGAATCAACATTATACGGTATAACTGTATTAGCAGCACGAAGTGCGGCTCTTTTCAAAGGACCGGGGCTAAAAAGTGCATATTGCAGATATTTAAAATCTCTATAGGAGTTTTTGAGAGCAAAATCACCTTTTTCTTCAGCATAGATCTCTCTTAAATGCATCTGAAAAAATTCCATTATTTCTTTTGGTATTCTATCATTAAACTCAATTCTATTATAAGGATTTACATTTCTGGCCTTAATTCCTTTAAAATGATGCAATAAAAATGAATCAATTTCATTTTCCAGACACTTATGCATGGTAAAATTTTCGGAGCGGGCAAGTATGAAGGCATGTAGATATCGGTCAACTAGATAATGAGATAAATAACCGGTAAGAAATGCTAAAATATTGGGCTGAGTAGAATTATTTTTACCGTGTTCGATAGCCTGCCAAAAAGCTTTCTCTAATCTCTCATAATGCATTTTTTTGCCCAAAACAGGCCCCTTCCAGGGTGTGGAAAAATTATAAAAAAACAAATCAGACCCCTGACAGCCAAAATTAAAAAACTTTTCTCTCCCTTCGATAATTCGAGCAAATTCCTTGTTTTGGCTATTATTTATCATATGCTCTCCTGCTAATATATGGGTCCAAAAATCTGGCAAAATCAATCACCACTTTCTTTGCTGAATAAAATTACTCCTGAAAAACGGTCACCGTATGTCGAACAAATTTATTTTCCAGAAAAGACCTCAATTCGACGTTGACATATTCTGTTTCTAATTCAGGCAGAATATAAACAATCGTACCTGTTCCGTCAGGTATTACGCGCAGAGAATTATCAAAAATCAATTGCTCCTCACTAAGCATAAAATGATGAGAAGTTACATTGTCTAAAATTTTTCCTTCCCCAATTGATACAACTTCACTAATATCAACTCTCGCCCGCTGATGTGATGTGTCCGGATCAAAAGGTCTGTGAGCATTTATGGCTATAAGGGTGTAATTTTCCATGATCTGCAGTACTTCTTCATATGAGAATATGGTCCCGGTATATTCCTGCAGTTCTTCTTTTTCTTCCTCACTATAATAAATTTCTTCGTTTTCTGGTAGTTCTCGTTCTGCAAAATATAAAGTCATATCTTCTATTTCTTCTTCAGAATAAAGGGTTGAAAGGCTCGACTCGTCAAAAACATAAACCTCGCCAAAGAAGTCAAAACGATGGTCTTCCCAGCCTGCAAGATAATCCGTTTCCGCCAGGGCTAAATTTCCCATACTAAAACTTAAAAACAAAATGATACCAAATGCGAAAACCAGTAATGAACTTTTAATTTTGCTGAAGAACATATTACTTCTCCTTTCGTTTTTACTATGATATCTTTCCCGGTTGATAATATATTAAAGATAGAGAGAAATATTCCTTTTTTAAGTCTGAAATTATTGGGATAAATGTTCACTTCCTGGCACATAAAACCGCCATAATTTTTTCCTGTATTCTTCAGCATAATCAATATTCATTCTTTTTCCTTTTTCTACAGGAAGGTCAGGATTAGAACTCTTTGTTCCCTTTGTCACTTCTAATTTGCAGGTAGAAAACAAGTCAACCCCGGACAATTCAGCGGAAATTTTTAAGGCCTGACAGAGTTTTCCCGGTCCACTTGCTAAATCTTTAAGAGAGGGAGAAGTTAAATCCCGATTGTTTTTCATATGCTCTATTCCCTCTAAAGGTTCTCCGGCTCTAATCAAAACTGCATGTGGAGATCCTTTATGGGCTGTAACAATATTGAAACAATAATACATACCATAAATAAGGTAAACATAAAGATGACCACCCTGTTTAAACATAGGTTCAGTTCTGTCTGTAACTTTATTAGCATGCGCATGGCAGGCCTTATCATCCGCACCACAATAAGCCTCGGTTTCAACAATTTTAAGGGTCAATTTATTTTCTCCTGGATATCTAATGAGATGACATCCTACAAGGTCTTCGGCCACACTAACTGCATCTCTAAGAAAAAAATCTCGGTCAAGACTCATACTTTATCCGCTCTCCCAATATTTTTTTCTCTAAATAAAAATTACTGAATTTAATTTCCCAACATTATATTTCTAGCTTCTGTTCTCCATTCCTCCATCATTTTCTCCAGGTTCTCGTCCAGTGTCAATCCCTCAATATCTGCAGGAATTAAATCTGCAGCCATTCTGGGAGCAGCATCTTCAAAGTTAACTCTTACTCTGCCTAAATATCTACCATATTCATAGGCCTGGACAAAGAGAGTATCCGAATGCCACAATCCTTCTGATAATTTGTCATGACTATGACCATCCACAAAAAGATGGATTCCCTCAACCTGTTCTGCCACTTCCGTAGAAGGATAATTGCCGGCCATTCCCACATGAGCCAGCACAATAATCATATCAACATTCTGCTCCTCAAGCAAATTTACATAATTTTCGGCTGATGCAATCATATCCGTAAATTCCAGCCCGGCAACATTTTTAGGGTGGGTAGAAGTTACTGTCGCAGGAGTCGCAAGTCCTATTATTCCAACTCTATACTCTCCTAGATTCTTGATAACATAAGGATCAAATAGCAATTCTCCCTCTTTTTCTACATTGGCTGCTACCAGATCAAATTCCATCATTTTTTCCAGTTCCAGCAATCTTTCATAACCAAAATTAAAATCATGGTTGCCCGGCACCATTACATCATAACCAGCTTTGTTCATAGCCAGAACTGTACTCTCTCCCTGCAGCAAATTGGTAATAGGTCTACCGTGAATTGTGTCTCCGGCATCCAGAACAAGAACATGCTCATAATCTTCCCGATGAACTGAAATCAGCGAGGAAATACCGGCCATCCCCAGCATACCTTCATCAGCTTCTATTCTACCGTGAATATCGTTGGTATGGAGAATTATGAGATCATCTGCTGCTGTAAGAGCAGGGAAACCAGCAAAAATTATCGTTATAATAAACATAGTAAAAATAATTTCCCGCAAAACCTTTTTCATTTTCAATCTTCCTCTCTCAAAGTAACCCTATTTAAATGCTAAAAATCTCTCAAATAATAACTTAATAATAACTGTGAAAATGGAAATTCCCTGCGCAAATCCCTCAGAAAATCTGAAATTAAAATTATAGCCTAATTATACAACAATTTTTCTCATTAAGCAAGCAAATTAAACAAAAAATAAATGCCCCGCTGTTAACGAGGCAGTAACATTATGAACAAATCGTCAATTTACCTATTTGGAATTAAAATCAACAAAAATTGCTTTAAATCTATGGTAAAATTAAATTAATCTCCCAGCATGATTTCGGTGGCTTTATCACTATATTCATCCAGAAGAGCCTGGACATTCTCATCAAGTTCAACTATTTCTTTGCCTTCCTCAGCTGAAATCAATTCGGCCGTGAATTCAGGCTCATCACCGGCTAAATCTACATAAACCCGGCCCAGATCTTTGGAGTATTCATAAGCCTGAACAAAAAGTGTACCTTCTCTCCATTCTCCCTCTGTCAGACGATCATGAGCATGCCCATCAACAAATAGGTCAATTCCTTCTACCTCTGCTGCTACTTCATCAGAAGGGTAATCTCCGGCAAAACCAACATGACCTAAAGCTACAACCAGATCTACTCCTTCAGCTTCCAGGTGAGATACATATTCTTCAGCAGCTTCTGACATATCAGTGAACTCTATGCCCTCTATATTATCTGGATGCGTTGTATTGTAAGTATCAGGAGTGGCAAGACCAAAAACCCCCACTTCAAAATCACCCAGATCTTTAATTACATAAGGATCAAATAATAACTCACCGTCCTTTTCCACATTGGCAGCTACCAGCTCAAATTCCATCATCTCTTCTAATTCCAGTAGACGTTCATAACCAAAATTAAAATCATGGTTGCCCGGCACCATAATATCATATCCTGCTTCATTCATGACTTCTACTGTACTTTCTCCGTCCAAAAGATTGGTTATAGGTCTTCCATGTACAGTGTCACCGGCATCCATAACCAGAACATTATCATGATCTTCCCTATGCTGGTCAATAAGTGAGGAGATATAAGGAATTCCCATCAAACCATCATCTACCTCTATACGTCCGTGAATATCATTGGTATGAAGTATAACCAGATCTTCTTCTACCGCCAGAGCGGTAAAGCTGGAAGCTAAAACCAGGGCAATTAGAGCAATAAAAACCATCAAATTTCTTTTTAGATTCATAAATTAATCCCTCCCGCTTGCAGTTAAAGGCCTGTAAAAATTCATGGTTTTAAATTAAGATTTTTTATCAAAACTGATTAATCTTTAGGTAAATTAGGTAAATTGAAATTCAAAGTTCTTTACCTTAATACTATCAGCAAATAATTTTCCAATAACAATTACTATTTTTCAATATTATTATATAATTTTAGAAAGCAATCTGCAAGGAAATCACTTTAAAAAAAAATATTTATAATTTATCCCGATTCATCCCTGATCATACTAAAAATA
>CAYOFJ010000104.1:0-7013 GCA_964403065.1 uncultured Halanaerobiaceae bacterium
AATTATGTGATTTTTTAAATTGACTATTACTGTATTTTTTGTTGAGGAGGAATTTTATTTTGAACCAGTGTAACATTCACAAACCCAGCCTGGAAATGCTGGAATTCGAAAAAATTAAAAACATTGCTCAGAAACATGCTAAAACTGCTCCCGGGCAGAAAAAAATAAATCAACTATTGCCTTTAAAATATAAAGATGTAATTGAGCGTAGATTGGCTGAAGCTGAACAGGCTGCTGTTATTATTACTGAAAAAGGTAGGCCTCCGTTATTTGCTCCTGGCGGTCTGGAAAAGATTTTGCTGGAGGCAGAAAAGGAAATAATTTTATCCATAGAGGAAATTGTAAAGGTAGATAGAGTTTTACAGGCCTCAGTGAATACATCTGATTTTTTTGAAAATATTTTAGATGAACAGCAGGAAAGTCACAGCTCTGAAAGCAGGTTAATGAAAGGTCCTTTATATAATTACAGTGAACAGCTAACTTCTCTACCCGAGCTAAGAAAAGAAATAGATAAGGTGATTGATGATAATAACGAAATTAAAGATACGGCCAGTCAAAAACTTAATAACATCAGGCAAAAAATTTACTCAACAGAAAATAAAATAAAAAGTGAATTAAATAGAACTATCAGAGAAAAACAGGATATGCTGCAGGATGATGTGATCACTAGAAGAGAAAATAGATTTGTCGTTCCTGTTAAGCAAAAGCATCGCAATACATTCTCCGGAATAATTCACGGTACATCATCCAGTGGTATGACTGTATTTATGGAGCCTATGGCTGTGGTGGAATTAAATAATAATTTGCGTGAACTGCGGCAGCAGGAAGAGGAAGAGATTCAGAGAATTTTACAGCGATTGACTTATAAAATTGCTGCTCACAAACAGGTTATAAAACAAAATTATAAAATGTTGATAAAGTTTGATGAGTGTTTTGCCCGCGGAGAATTTATGAATGAATGGTCAGCTGTAAAACCTGATTTAAATGAAAAGGGATTTATAGATATCAGACAGGGTCGTCATCCCCTGCTGGGTGAGGAAGCTGTTCCCATTGACATTGAAGTAGGTCAAGATTTTAATACCCTGGTTATTACAGGTCCCAATACTGGTGGGAAGACAGTTTCTTTAAAAACTTTAGGCTTATTCGTAGTCATGACATCGGCTGGTTTGCCTGTACCCGCTGATCGCGGCAGTAAAATAGCTGTATTCAATAATGTTTTTGCAGATATTGGAGATGAGCAGAGTATCGAACAGAATTTGAGCACATTTTCATCTCATATGAATAATATAAAAACTTATTTGCAAAAAGCAGATGCAAAATCTTTAGTTCTTCTGGATGAAATCGGGGTTGGCACTGACCCCAAAGAAGGGGCGGCTTTAGCTATTGCTTTGCTGGAAGAATTTAAAAGCAGGAATTCTACAACTGTGGCCACCACTCATTACAGTCAGTTAAAGAGTTATGCTTTTTCTACTTCTGGTGTTGAAAATGCCTCTGTAGAATTTGATGTGGAGACTTTAAGCCCTACTTACCGTCTCATTATGGGAATTCCCGGGGGCAGTAATGCTTTTGAAATAGCGCTTAGACTGGGACTGCCGGAGAACCTGATTGAAGAAGCCAGATCGCTGTTGAAAAAGGATGAGCTGGCAGTTGAGGAGATAATTCGTGATTTAAATGAGGAGCGGCAGAAGTTTGAAGAAAAAAATGTTGAATTGAACAAAAGAGAGGCGCGCCTGGAGCAAAAGGAACAAAAATTGCAAAAAAAAGAAAAAGAACTGGAAAATAAAAAGCAAGATATCATTAAAGAAACCAGAGAAAAAGCTCGTAAGGAACTAAAAAGATTAAGAGCGCGAAGCAAAGAAATTTTATCTGAACTTAAAAATTCTGATTTCACCGATAAGAAACAGGTGGATAGATTTGAAACCCAGTTAAATCTGGAATTAAAAGAATTAAAATCTTATTTTGAACGCAATGAAACTGCCGGTGACAAAATAGAAAAAACTGATTATAATTATAAACCTGGAGATACCGTTAAAATTCAAAGTGTTGGTAAAAAGGGCGAATTAGTCTCGATTGACGAAGAAGATAATAAGGCAGAAGTTCAGGCCGGGGTTATGCAGATAACTGCAGATTTAAATGATTTAACACCTATTGAAGAAGAGGAAACAGAAAAGAATGTTAAAAAGTATCAGGTTAAAAAAAGCAGTTCTATCTCCCCTTCCCTCGATTTAAGAGGAAAAAGATTTGCAGAATCTAAAAAAGAAGTAGATAAATATCTGGACGATGCGTTTTTAGCGGGACTTAATGAAGTGGAAATTATACACGGTAAAGGCAGTGGGGCTTTGAGAAAAGCGGTTAGAGAAGTGCTGGAAGATCACAGTCATGTAAATGATTTTAGGGGAGGCAAGGAAAAAGAAGGTGGCATGGGAGTTACTATAGTTTCTTTGAAAAGTTGAGATGTAATAAACAGAAGTAAAATATGAAGGTATAAAGGCAAGATATAAACCCCACCAGGATTTGTTTGGTGGGGTGATTTTAATGATTTAATTAGCATCTGTTTTTCAGATGTTTTATTCGTCATCTTCCGGGTTTTCTTCTTCGTCATCGGAAGTGAGCATATCTATAAGACTGTCGATTCTATCCCTTCTTTCATCTCTGTCATCTTCCTCTGGATCTGTTTCAACTTCCTCTTCAGTACCATCATCTATGTCTCCTGGCTCTTCTGAGCCATCTACCGGAGCCGCAGGTGACTCCTGTTCATCCTGGAGTTCTTCCGCGTCAGCCTGACTCTCACCTTCAGCTGCTGTGTGTTCAGAAGTTATATCTACATCTTCGGTTTCAGGTTGATCGAGCACAAAACCGGTATGATCTTCACAGGCTGTTGTGGGAACAGAGGCAAATTGAGGTTCGCCTTCAGAATTTCGCCTGGGTATTCCGGTTTCTGGGTCAATATCCAGTACTGGCATACCTTCCTGTGCTAGATAAGTACCGCTAATTGGTTCATAATCACCTTCTGGATTTGTTTGTGAAAATTGTTTGGTCTGGGGCCCTAAAAGAATTCCATTGTCTATAAAATATTCAGTTTCTACAATTCTTTCTTCCGGGCAGCGGGTGGTAGCTAGTTTGCCGGTTTCTTTGTCTATTCTGATTTCCTCAGTGGGACCGGAAAAAGGAGTTGTCCTGTCCGGAGTATTATCCATTCTGAAAATTTCTTGAGTCGTTCGTCCTGGATTATCTGCGGGCATTAAACCGGTTAAAGGATCAACTTCCAGAGCAATAATATTCTCCGGTCTATTGAATGATGTTGCTGGAATATCCTCTGTTAGTTCACTCTTGAAACGTTCCCATACCATTGTTGCGTGGGCACTGCCGATTCTTCCGGTTTCACTGTAGCTCATTCTGCGTGGTCTATCTTCACCTATCCAGACCGCAGTTGTCCTTTCGGGAATCATACCTACAAACCAGGCATCAGTAAAATCATTGGTTGTGCCGGTTTTACCTGCTACTTCTCTTTCTAAATTAGCCCGCCAGCCTGTGCCATCTTCCACTACAGATTTTAACATATCCAGAGCAAGATAGTTATCTGCTTCTGACAGTACTGCTCTTTTACTGGGATTTGCTTCGTAGAGCAAATTACCCTCTCTATCGCGGACTTCTTTAATTGCATGTGGTTCTATCCATATACCATCATTGGCAAAAGCTGAATAAGCTGAAGTCATTTCCAGAGGAGTGACACCTCTGGTTAAACCACCTAATGCCAGAGAGAGATGATCATCGTAATAATCCTGTTCAGCAAAAGTGGTAATTCCCATTCTTTCGGAAAGAGAAATTGTTTCTTCTACTCCAATTTCTTCAATCATATTGACAGCCGCTACATTTAATGATTGTGCTAGAGCATGTCGAAGCGAGACTAATCCATGATATTCATGATCAAAATTTACCGGCCAAATTTGATATCTGCTGTCAGGTTTGGGGCTGGGTCTGGGTATATCATAAACTGTATCAGCAGGTGAAAAACCAGCTTCTAAAGCTGCTGCATAAACAAATGGTTTAAAAGCTGAGCCGGGCTGACGAGTTGCCTGAGTAGCTCTATTAAACTGATCATCCCCCCGGCCGCCTATTAAAGTCTTGATTTCACCACTATCTGGTTCTAAAGAAACTAAAGAATACTGAGGTTGTATAGGAGAAATAGTTTCGTCTCTTTCTGCAGAAGGTATGATATTATCTCGCAGGGAATTTTGAAAAGTTTCTTCAGCAATTTTTTGACTTTCTAAATCTAGTGTTGTTTTAACCCTTAAACCGCCACCATAAACTGTATCAGCACCAAACATATTAATTAATCTATCTCTTACATAACGTACAAAGTAAGGGGCTGTTTCATCTACTTCCTGCTGATCCCTATCTGCAACTGAAAGAGAAGCCTGTGTACTGTCGTTTGCTTTATTTTGAGATATATAGCCCAGTTCGGCCATACGATTTAATACCACGTTTCTCCTTTGAACTGCCGCTTCTTTATTATTGTGAGGAGAATAATAGTTGGGAGCACGGGGCAGGCCGGCAAGTAAAGCAGATTCTTCCAGGTTGAGTTCACTTACGTCTTTGTCAAAATAAAGATTGGAAGCAGATTGTACACCATAGGCATTGTGTCCCAGGAAAATTTCATTTAAATACATTTCTAATATTTCTGTTTTGGTATATAGTCTTTCAAATTGTAAGGCCAGATAAATCTCCTGTAATTTGCGGTAAATGGTTTTATCATGAGTTAATAAGGCACTCCTGGCCAGCTGTTGAGTTATGGTGCTGCCCCCCTGAGCTCTCCTTCCTTCAATGATATTATTGATAAAAGCTCTGGCAATTCCTACCAGGTCAACTCCATGATGATCGTAAAAATTATGGTCTTCTATCGCTATAACTGCCTGGCGCAGTTCCGCGGGAATATTTTCAATATCCACATAAATTCTGTTTTCAACGAAAAGACTGTTTAATAATTCCCCGTCACTGCTGTAAATTCTTGTTGTTTGGACTCCCCCTCTGTAATCGGATATATTGGGGGTGTCTTCAATTAACCAGGCAAAAGAACCCAGCAAAACACCTACAATTAGAGAAAGAGATATTACAAATACTATAATTAAAAATTTATATTTTTTTAGACTGGATTGAGAATTTTGAGAGGACAATTTCTCACCTCCTGTGCAAAAACTATTATAACACAAATCAATGTTCACTGCTAATGATGTATACCTTGTTAGCTTTTTTTTATTCTGTTATAATTATATTATATGTAATAGGATTAATTCCTTTAAAAACTATAAAATTTCACTACATAAATTACATATTACCAGATTAATAATAATATACAGGAGGTGAGAGTCCGGGGTAACCGGATGATTAAAATTGAGCAAAAAAATTTCAGAGCAAATGGAAGTGTTGACCAGAGGGGTTGAGGAGATGATAGATGAAGAGGAGCTGAAAGAAAGATTGTTAAATGCTGAAGAAGAAGATAGGTCTCTCAAAGTTAAACTGGGTCTGGATCCCTCTGCTCCAGATTTGCATATCGGTCATACTGTGGTTTTAAATAAATTGAAACAGTTTCAGGATTTTGGACATGAAGTCCATCTTATAATTGGTGATTTTACTGGTATGATAGGTGATCCCAGTGGAAAATCAAAAACCAGAAAACAGCTTACAGAAGAAGAAGTCGAAGAAAATGCTCGTACTTATGAGGAACAATTTTCTCGCATATTAAATCCAGATAAAACTCATCTGCATTTTAATAGCAGCTGGCTGGGTGATTTAGATGCCAGGGATATAATAAATATTTCTTCTCGTTATACGGTGGCTAGAATGCTAGAAAGAGAGGATTTTGCCAGCCGGATGAAGGCAAATAAGCCAATTTCTATTCATGAGTTTCTTTATCCACTTTTACAGGGTTATGATTCTGTGGCTTTGAATGCTGATATAGAGCTGGGAGGAACTGATCAAAAGTTTAATCTCCTGGTCGGCCGAAAACTGCAGAAAGAGTTTGATCAGAAACCCCAGGTTTTAATTATGATGCCTCTTTTAGAGGGATTAGATGGTGAGGACAAAATGAGTAAAAGTCTCGATAATTATATTGGTATAGAAGAAGATGCCAGCACCATGTTTGGCAAAGTCATGTCAGTTCCAGATGAATTAATTGCAAGGTATTTTGAACTTCTTACTGATATTGATACTGAAAAATTAGAGGAAATAAAGACAGAGCTTTCTAAAAAAGAAGTGAATCCTATGGATATAAAGAAAGATTTAGCTTCAACTCTGGTAGAAAGATTTCACGATAAAAAAAGCGCTGAAGAAGCTGCTTCTGAATTCGAAAAAGTTTTCTCTCAGGGCGGAGTTCCTGAAGATATGCCTGAGATAGAATTTACTGAGGAAGATTTAGAAGATGGTGAGATATGGATTGTAGATTTAATTGCTGCTACCGGGATGGTCGATAGTAACAGTGAAGCCCGGCGTTTAATAGATCAGGGGGCAGTTACTCTTGCTGGTGAAAAGGTGAGTACGATTGATTACGATGTTGAAGTGGAAAATGAAATGATATTAAAAATCGGTAAAAGAAGATTTGCTAGAATTAAAAGGAGAGATTGAACATGAAGACTGATGAATTAAGGGATTCTTTTTTAGAATTTTTTGCTGACAAAGAACATCTGGTCAGAGATAGTGCTCCTCTAGTACCGCAAAATGATCCCTCACTTTTGTGGATAAATGCAGGAATGACACCTTTAAAACCTTATTTTAGCGGAAGTGAGGAACCGCCTTCTTTACGAATGGCTTCTTCGCAAAAATGTATTAGAACCAATGACATTGAAAATGTTGGCAAGACAGCCAGACATCATACTTTTTTTGAAATGCTGGGGAATTTTTCTTTTGGAGATTATTTTAAGGACAGGGCAATTGAATGGTCCTGGGAGTATGTGACAGAAGTTTTGCAATTTGATAAAGATAAATTAATCATAACCATATATTATGAAGATGACGAG
>CAYOFJ010000105.1:0-7009 GCA_964403065.1 uncultured Halanaerobiaceae bacterium
CTAATTCTCTAACGAAATTTTTAGTTTCTTGCCAATGAGGGATTTTAAAACCACAAATTTCTTTATTTGTGATTGGATGATACTCATAATCTCTTTCTGTAATATCTTTTCTAATTCCTTTTGAACACACTTTCCCCGTATCTAAATCTACAACTGCCCCTATTCCCCCAGCTGACATATTATCTATAAACCCTTCTGTTCCCATTCTTATAGTAGCACCTAATATTTCTACTTCTTTATTCTTATCAGATTGTACCGTAATTATTTTCAAAGTGTTTAAAGTTCCAGGATTTAACTCTTTCATTTTTCTATGTTGAATAATCTTGGGCTCCACTAAATATTTTGATTTCTTTTTTTGTAGCAATTCATTATATTTCTTTGAGTTGCCTCTAATATCATATTTAATGATTCCATCTCCGGCAGCACCTTTAACAGGTTTACAAAATAATACATTTTTCCCATTTGACCAACTTTTGAATTCGGCTATCTTTGTATTTTCATCTACAATAAAATAATCTCTTTCTATATAGTCAGAAAATTTATCATAAAATTTCTCTTTATCTTTAAAATAAATTTTTGCCTCTTTTTCGTTCAGTTTGTTCTGAAATTCATACTGATCAGCAGTGGTCACAAATTTATTTCTTTCTTTATTATCCTTTTCATAAAATCTAAGTTTAAAATAATCCTCAAAACTTGCACCATATATTACAGCACATTTTAATAAATCCCAAATTAGATCTCTTAACTTATACCCTTCATTATAGAGATATGTTAGATATTTTTTTATTCTTAAAAAGTCATCATTTAAAATGAAATATATCATATATAGGGGGGTTTTTAAGGCATTTTTCAAATTTTAACACCTCAAATAAGTTCATAAATTATACTTTCATATTTCTCTGTTAAAATCTCATAGCTATGATTATTGACTAAATAATCAAAGCCATCTATTCCAGTGGCATCTACATTATTATCTTTAATATCAATAATTTTATTGGCTAATTCCTTTTCATCATCGCCCTTAATGAAGTGTATGTTTTTGACATCTGAAAAAGGTTCATTATCAGGACGAGATGCATATATAATTTCTTTTTGAGCAGCTAAGTAATCAAAAAGTTTATTTAAACTAGTTCCAAATCTGTGAACTTTATTATATGATAATTTTCCTATTAAGATATCCGCATATGAGAGTATATCCGGGATAAATTTATAGTCTACATATCCCATAAAGTGAAAGTTATTAATATTATTTTTTTGTTTTAGTTTTTCAAGCTCATTTTTTTTAACCCCATCACCAAAAATAAAACATTCTATTTCATCTTCATAGTTCATATTATTTAATTTATTAATTGTATTTAATAAAATACACAATTTATTAGGTACACCTATAGCTCCTGTATAAATAATATTAAATTTGTCATTATTTAATTTTCTCTTGATATCATTCGGAACAGAAAAATTCTCTTTGTAATACATGAAATCATCAATAATTAAACCATTTGGTATATATGTAATTTTTTCAGAAGGTATATCTTTGGTTTTGATATACTTTTCTCCTTTGGGAAGCACCGAAACAATATGATCAGAATATTTAAATAAGAACTTTTCTGTTTTATACATGACTTTAGTAATCAAAGAATCTTCTTTTAAATAACCAAGGCCAATTAGAGTTTCCGGCCAAAAATCTCTTACTTCAAGAATAAAAGGAAGGCTTCTTAGTCTCGAGAGGAAATAACCAGCAAGACCTGAAAAAAAATGTTGAATAGATCCAATAATAATATCCGGTTTTTTTCTTTTAAATAATCCATAAAGAAAAATTAAAAAACCAAAAACAAGATGATTGATAATCCTTTTAAAATTATTGCTTTTATAAGAGGGGGTTCTCACATAAATCTTTTCATAATTCTCGCAGGTTTCTTTGTGGAAAAAACTCAAAAAGCCATAATTCTGAGTTTCTGTTTTATTTTTATGAGAAAAACTAGAACAAAATATTTTTACTTCATTATTTTTCTTGCCTAGAAATTTTGCAAATTTAGTGTTTCGCCCATCCTTACTAATAGCAAAATGGTTTAAAATCCAAATTTTTTGGCCCAATATAACATTACCCCTTATGAAGAATTTTCTTCTGCAGGAACTCCCATAACCAAACTGCCAGGCTCAACATCATAGACCACTACAGCCCCCATAGCCACAAAAGCTTCATCGCCAACTTCAATATGACTGTTTAAAACAGCTCCTGGTGCAATTATAACATCATTGCCAACTTCTGTACTGCCTGATATTATTGAGCCAGCTTTTAATAAAGTGTTTTGGCCAATACATACATTATGGGCTATGTGCACGTTGTTATTAATTTTAGTATTTTCCCCTATTCTTGTGGTATCTAGCATTGCTCTATCTATCCCCACATTAGATGCAATTTCAACATTATCCTCGATTTGCACATTTCCAATATGTGGTACTCTTTCATAATTGCCATTTTCATCTTTAACATAACCATATCCTTCATTACCGATAACTGTACCTGCACCAATCTTTACATTTTCACCTATTACGCTATTATTATTTATAACGCAATTTCCCTGAATCTTTGTATTATTACCTATCCTAACCCCATCTCCAATTATTGTGTTAGGTCCTATCTGAACACTATCCCCCAGAGAATAATCCCCCAGAAATTCTACAGTGGAGTGTATGAACCTTTTACTCTCATCAGGTCTTGTGACTTTTTTAATCAATCTTGAAAAAGAAAGCTTGGGATTATCCACTAAGATAAAATTTTTATTAATTTTGTCAGTGTTTAGGTTTAGTGAAGCAATTATTGCCCCAGCTTCAAGCTCTTTAAGCTTGCTAAAATTGTATTCATCCTGTTTTTTGAGAAAGGTAATTTCTACAGAGCCGGCTTCATCTAAGGAAGCGAATCCCTTTATTTCCTTTTCTCTGTTTTCACTAAACAGCTTTCCCTCGACTATTTCATTGATTTCTTCTAAAGTTAAGTTCAAGATTATCCCCCACTAACATTAATACACAAATCTTATTAAATTAAAACATTCAGCATACTTTTCATCTATCTGTGTTCCTCTAAATTTTGCCTGGCTCCAAATAAATTCCTCATCGATATAACTTCTGCCGAACTGTGATTCATATTTTTTAAGAGCCTTAATTTTATTTTTTACATCTTCTTTTCTAAGCTTAATATAAAAATTATTTTTATTTTCCAGCTGGTTCCAGGGTTCCTCATAACCAAGAATTGATCTTTTTTTAAAAGCTCGAGTAGCCTCTTCACAAATAACCTCATGATCCTGATGAACATCTTCGGGTGCAGGAACAAAAATTAAATGTGGTTCAATTTCACCTCTTAATTCTATCATATCTTCCAGTATTTCCTGACGGTGAGCCGGAAAATTCCTGACGGGATAATCTTTTATAAATAAATGATCCGATTTTATGCCTAAACTAGATGTAGCGTCCTTTACTTCATCAGCAAGGATATCTTCTCTAAAACCTCTTGCTTTAGAGGACTTTCTGGCAATGGAAAAGGCAACATAATATATTTCTTTATCATCTATGAATCTATTCACTGTTCCACCGCAGCCAATTTCACCATCATCAGTATGAGGAGCCAAAATTAAAACTCTATCGATGTCTTCCATCTTTATTCAAGAGCTTCCTCTATATTCTTCACTACATACTCCAGCTGTTCTTCCGTTAAAGTTGGATCTATAGGAAGAGCCAGAACCTCTTCGTAAACTTCTTCTGTAACAGGCAGTTCATTGACATTAGTCTCCAGGTCTTCATAACATTTTTGCATATGAAGTGGCAGAGGATAATAAATATTAGTTGAAATATCATTTTCCTGCAAATAATCCTGGACCTTATCTCTTTCCGACAACCCTATAACATACTGATGATATACATGTTCACTTTTATCAACTTTCTTTTTAGGGAGTTTAATTGCTTCTGTTAAACCATATTCATTAAATAACCGGTTATAAGTTTTGGCATTCTTTCTTCTTCCTTTATTCCACTCATCTAAATATTTGAGTTTAACTCTCAAAACAGCAGCCTGAATGCTGTCCAATCTGCTGTTGTAGCCAACTTCATGGTGATAATATTTAGGATCTGCTCCATGCACCCTTAATCTTTCACATCTTTCTTTAAGGTTCTGATCATTGGTCAGTATCATGCCGCCATCACCATAGCAGCCCAAATTCTTAGCAGGATAGAAACTCAAAGCTGCTGCCTCACCAAAGTTACCCACCATTTCTCCTTTATATCGTGCCCCAATAGCTTGACAGGCATCCTCTATAACATAGAGATCATTTCTTTCTGCAACTTCCCTTATCTTATCCATATCACAGGGCTGGCCGTAAAGATGCACCGGAATTACTGCCTTCGTATTTTCCGTAACTTTATCTTCAATCTCCTCAGCTGTTATATTGTAAGTATCGGGATCTATATCAGCAAATACCGGCTTTGCCCCCAGGCGGGTTACCACACCAGCAGTGGCAAAGAAAGTGAAGCTGGGAACGATAACTTCATCCCCCGGCCCTACATCAAGAGCATGGAGAGAAAGCAGCAGGGCATCTGTGCCGGAAGCGACACCTAGCGCATACTCTACATCACAATAATAAGCTATCTCCTCTTCAACTTTATCAACATCCTCGCCCATAATGTACTGGGTGCTATCCAGCACTCCCTGTATTGCTTCGTCAACTTCATCTTTTATTTCCTGATACTGTGCTTCCAGATCAAGCAGAGGAACTTCCATCTGTATCATCTCCTTCTGTGTAAAATTTCTGGTTCTCCAGAAGTTGAGCTTCTGGTACCTCTTTGTGTACACGGGCGGGAGAGCCCATTACTATCTTTTTAGCCGGTGCATCCTCAGTTAAAGTGCTTCCGGCAGCCACAAGGGCATCATTTTCGACAGTTAAACCAGATAAGGTGGTAACATTGGCACCAATTCGTCCGCCATCTTCCACTATTATTCCCTTGTGATATTTAAATCTTTCTTCACTGCGGCCGGCAAAATTATCGTTGGTGGTTACCACTCCCGGAGCCACAAATACATAATCTCCTATTTCCGAATATGCTGTTATGTAACAATTTGTCTGCAGTTTGCAGTCTGAACCTACCTGGCAGTAATTTTCAATTGTTACATTGCGCCCCACTATTGTGTTATCACCAATTGATGAATCCTCGCGCAGTGTGGCCAGATCAGCCATCAGCACACTTCCCCCTATTTTTGAACCGGCATAAATAACCACTCCGGTGCCTATTAAAGTTTCGTCACCTATGCGGGGAGGATCATACTTTTCATCATCTGAAAAAATGCTGTGTACACCGCGCATGGGCTGTTTGCCTATGACAACATTATCATCTATTCTCACTTCATCACCTATTTCCGTTCCCTCATGCAAAACCACATTATTGCCAATAATGCAGTCATCACCGATCTTAACATCTTCCTTTATAACGGTGAATTCACCAATTTGTACATTTTCTCCTATAACTGCCGAATTACTTATCTTTTGCATATTCTATTCAACTCCTGTGGTGGTGCTGTAATCCCCCAGAGGAAACTCTACCGGTGCACCTGTTCGGGCTGATTTATATAATCCCAGAACCAGCTCTATAGCTTTCTTGCCTTCTTCCCCATTTACCAGAGGGGCCCTGCCCTCTCTGATGGCTTCGATCATATCAGCAAAAAGTAAATTATGCCCGTAACCATAAACTGTATCGGTCTCATAATTATATTCTTTCATTTTTTCTTCCTCATTCTCAGGCCCATCTGCAAAACTCCAGTCTATGATTTCATTTAGAGCAATACCGGCCACCCGAACTGTGCCGTTTTCACCGAAAATATTAAAGGTCTCTTCCAGATTTCTGGGATAAATACAGACTGTTCCCTCAATAACTCCCAGGGCACCATTATCAAATCTTATAAGCCCCATGGCTGCATCTTCGGTCTCGATATCACGCAAAAATGTATCAGCTTCAGCGGTAACTCTTTTAACGCCCCCCATCATCCAGCGGAGTATATCGACATTATGCAGACACTGATTCATTATTATGCCGCCATCCAGAGCAAGGGTGCCGTGCCAGTCATCCATCTCATAATACTCATCATTTCTATTCCAGCGCACACTGGCCACCGCATGAACCAGCCTGCCAAATCTACCTTCGTCTACTGCCTCTTTTAGTTTTTGGATGGTGGGATTAAAACGATTCTGGTGACAGACCGCCAGCTTTAAGTCTTTCTCTTCAGCTTTATCTATCATTTTATCGGCATCAGATGTAGAAAGTGCCATGGCCTTCTCCACAATAACATGAACATCATAATCGAGAACCTCCAGCGTTATTCTCGCATGATAACCGGTTTCTGTGGCAATTGTGACAATATCTATATCTTCTTTTTTTAGCATCTGATGATAATCTGTATAGCGAGCAATATCCTGTTTATTTACTCTATCCAGATCATTTTCAATGAAATAATCATGGTAGTAATCAACCAGATCTTCCGTTTTATCTTCCACCAGATCACAAACTGCAACCAGTCTGGCTTTTTCCTGATTGTTAATAATACCTTCCACATGCTTGGGAGAAATCCTGCCGCATCCAATGATGGCAAAATTCATTTTTTCGCTCACTGTTTATCTTCCTCCTATAATCGATAGATATGTTCTGCTTCTATACCATTGGTGCCGTTGCGGGTATCAAAAACCACCTGTGCCTTTTCAGCAATCCTTTTAAAATCATACTGGCTATGGTCTGTAGTTATTAAAATTGCATCTGCCTTCCCAATTCTTTCATCTGTAAGGTCAGATGATTCGTATGTCTTCCCATTTATTTCAAACTCAGGTACAAAAGGGTCATTATATTCAATTTCGGCATTTTCTTCTTCCAGTTCATCAATTATTTTGAGGACTGGAGATTTACGTATATCGTCTATATCTGATTTATATGCTACACCAAGTATCAAAATTTTTGATCCGTTCAAAGGCTTACC
>CAYOFJ010000106.1:0-6991 GCA_964403065.1 uncultured Halanaerobiaceae bacterium
GGTTATAGAAATGTTGATGAAGCACCGCAAGATGACTTTGTGATTGAATTTAGTTATTGGGATATTGAAGAATCAGGCAGGTCATATTCTGCTGGAGGAGAAGGACGCACTGGATATCAGCTCAAGACAGGAGCAGCAGATGATACAGTTGAGGAAGAGGTAGTATATGAAAACTGGGATGAAGAAGTTTGGGATTTCGGCTCAGAAAATGACTATCCAGGTCTGGAATGGGAATAGTTTCTTTTCACCAGCATGATTAATATTAAAATTCGAGGCTTATATATCTCGGGGCGAGAGCCCCGTTTATTTTTTTTAGCCCCATGCTTTATTCAACTGCTTCAACTGCTTTGTGGAGATCATAAGGCCTTGAAATATCAGAATTTAATATGGGTTTCTGGAGATGTTATGTAAAATGTTATTTATTTTTCATACTAATTTTGATAAAATTATTATTGGAGAGTATTAAGAATTTTTATTTTATAAGCATTTGATGTATTTTACATATTATACTTTTGGACAGCTGAATTAAATTTTATCGTGTGATATTTGGGGTTTGCCAATAATAAGTTAGCCTATTTACTTTGAAGGGCTAAATAAAACACCGTGTAAAATTGATTGAATTGCAATAATATTCATTAGGGGGTAAAAAATGAAGGGAAGAAGAATTAAGTTTATGGGATTGCTGGTGCTGATTTTGGCAGTGACTATTACTTTAGGTGCCTGTGATTTGGATGATGATCCTGAACCGGAAGATACTTTTAATTTAACTGTGGATTATGAAGGTGTGGGTGAGACAACCCCGGATGCTGGCACACATGAATTTGAACAAAATACAATGGTTGATCTGGAGGCTGTCCCCAGAGATGAAGACTGGGAGTTTGCCTACTGGGAAGGCGATGTAAGCAATCGACATGAAGCCAGTACTCAGGTTTTCATGGATGGGGATAAAGAAGTAACCGCTGTATTTGTAGAAAGTGATGAAGCCGACTATGACCTTACAATCAACTATGATGGTCGGGGTACCACACAGCCAGAAATGGGTACTCATACGTATGAAGCCAATGAATTAGTAGAGATAGTAGCTGAAGCTGCAGAAGGCTGGGAGTTTGACTACTGGCGCGGAGATGTAATGGAAGCGGACGAAAATGTAGCTAATGTTTATATGGATGCCGATAAAGAGGTAACAGCAGTATTTGCCCCTGAAGATGAAGAGGAAGAAAAAGAGCAATATGAGCTGATTATGGATCAGGATGGTCAGGGTGATATATCTCCCTCCATAGGCAGGCATGAATACGAGGAATATGAACTGGTAGAACTTGAAGCCATTCCTGCAGAAGGCTGGCAGTTTGAGAGATGGGAAGGAGATGTGACCAATCCTGATTCTCCTGAGACATCAATACAGATGGAAGAGGATCAAGAAGTGACAGCAATATTTACCCGCGAAGAGATTGAAGAATATGAACTGAGTATTGAAAAGATCGGAGAGGGCGAAGTCGATCCGCCTGCTGGCACTTATGATTACGAAGCGGATACTGAAGTAGAGCTGGAGGCTATTCCGGCCGAAGACTGGGAATTTGATCACTGGCGGGGAAATGTGGCAGACCCCCATACTGCCGAAACTACTATAAGAATGAGCGAAGATGAAAATGTTACAGCTGTTTTTGCGGAGGATATTGAATATTATACCGTGGAATTTAGAGTGGTAGATGAAGCGGGGGATCCTCTGGAAGATGCTGAGATTAATTTGAATGAAGAAGAGGCTTCCACAGATGACCTGGGTGAAGCTGTATTTGAGGATGTCAAAGAAGGAATATATAATTATACGGTTGATAAGGAAGGCTATCTGGAAGTAACTGGTTCTCTGACAGTGGAAAGCGATGTAAATGAATCGGTGACTCTGGAAGAGGATATTGATGAGTATGACCTTAAATTTGAAGTGCAGGATGATGATGGTTCTCCCGTCGAAAGGGCAGTGGTAGAAGTTGAGGATATGTCCAGAACGACTGATGAACAGGGAGAAGCTGTTTTTGAAGATTTGACCGAAGACACATATGAATATGAGGTTGACAAAGAAAATTATGATCAAGTCGAGGGAACTGTAGAGCTGGATACGGATATGACCTATGTGGTAAATCTGGAACAGAATATTGAAGAATACGTGATTTTCGAGCAGGACTTCTCGGATTATAGTCTCGGTGAATATCCTGATAACTGGAGTATTAGCGGAAATTCAGACCAGGAAGTTGTGGATTCTCCTGCCTATAACCACAATAGAGCCTTAAGAATGAGCGGAAGTCACGGTGGGAACTGGAGGGCTCTTGCACATAGAGAATTTGAACTGCCTGACCCGGACCAGGATGGTAGGATGATTATTGATATTCAGGCCCGACCTACCAATATAGGTGAAGAAGGCAATCACTCGGGTAACGGAAGAATCTCTCTTTATACAAATGATGCCTGGCACTGGGATTCACAGGATAATAGAAGACTGGTGGCATTTGAACCCGATGGTACAATTTCTACGCCAGAGGACGCTGGAATTTATAATGTTGGTGAATGGAATGACATTGAAATAATTTATGAAGTTGATGGTAATGATGTCATAATTGAACTGTACGTAAACAATGAATACAGAGGAGAATATGTGGAAGATAGAGAGGATTATGAAGAAGATGTTAACTATCTGACACTGGACAGCAGAGATTACACAATATTCTTCGATGATATTAGTGTTAGATATGAAGAACGTTAAAAGTACAGGCTCATATTAAATAAAATTTTTATGACCTACCCCGGGAGTTAAACTTTCGGAAGTCGGAGTTTTGAAAAATAAAGGGTGAATAACCGGCTTTTCCGCATTTATCTCCCGGGGTTTTAAATAAAGGAACTTAAATAAAGGAACGAAACATAACTGGTTATATAGAGAGTAAATATTCTGGTATCTGGAAAGCTTCCGCAAGCAGTAAAAGTGAGTTAAAGCAAAAGATGTTTCAGGAGTTGTCGTGGCTAAAAATTTATCTGGAGGTGAGAGTAAATTGAGTAAATTTCGGGCTGTCGGTATTTTAGCACTTGTGGCAATTTTGGCTGTGACTCTATCAGCCTGTGATCTGGCGGACGAGATAGAAGATGAATACGAAGATGAAGTTGGTGAGCAATTTTATAATTTAACAGTGGAATATGAGGGCATGGGAAATACTACTCCACCAGCCGGCACTCATGAATATGAACAGGGCAGTATGGTGACCCTGGAAGCTGTACCCTATCATGAGGACTGGGAGTTTGCCTACTGGGAAGGTAATGTGAGCAACCGACATGAAGCCAGCACCCAGGTTTACATGGACAGGGATAAAGAAGTTAACGCGGTATTTGTGGAAAGAGAGGATACCAGCTATGACCTGACCATTAATTATGAAGGCCGCGGTGAGACTAATCCTCCTATGGGTACCGAAGAATATGATGCCAACGAATTAGTGGAAATAGTGGCCGACCCGGCTGAAGGCTGGGAGTTTGACTTCTGGCGTGGAGATGTAATGGAAGAAGATGATAATGAAGCATATGTATATATGGATGGAGACAGAGAAGTAACAGCAGTATTTAAGGAAGAGGAACCTGAGGAAGAGAAATATCAGTTGACAGTTGATCAGGATGGGCAGGGAGAAGTAGTGCCTTCTGTAGGAGTGCATGAATATGACGAGTATACTCTGGTGGAATTAGAAGCTTATCCGGCAGAAGGGTGGAAATTTGAGGAATGGCGGGGAGATGTGACTGATCCCTATTCCTCTCAAACAACTCTTTTGCTGGAACAGGAGGAAATGAGAGTAACAGCGGTATTTACAGAAGAAGAAATAGAACTGGAAGAGGTTGGTGAGATTGAAACGGTATCAGTAGAGCACGGCACAACCTGGCCAGAGGCCGAGGAGGAACTGCCCGAGTCAGTGACATTTACATTTAGTGATGGCGGCAGTGCTGAAGCCGAATTAGGCTGGGAAGAGCCCTTTTATTACAATCCTGAGCCAACAGAGGAAGAAAGTTATGACATATCGGGTATAGCAACGGTAAATTATGAGGGAGAATTATATGAGGAGAATGTAGAGACGGAGCTAATTGTTGAACAAGAACCGGTGGAGTATTATAGTCTGACGGTTGATATAGAAGGTCAGGGAAATGTAGAAAAAGAGCCTGATTTGAACGAATATGAAGAGGGAAGTGAAGTCACACTAATGGCTAATCCTGCTGATGGCTGGGAGTTTGATTACTGGAGCGGTCCTGACATGGCTGAAACTGAAGAGCTGACCGTTACCATGGATGAAGATAAGTCTTTAACTGCTCATTTTGTGGAACTTCCCGATGATGATGATGAAGAGGAAGAGGAGGAACAGGATCCTGTAGAAGGATTTAATAGATATTATAACCCCTATTATTCAATAGATTATCCGGAGAACTGGATGGTAGAGGAGACGATGTATAATGTTAGTTTTCTGGAGTCTGAATATCAATATGGTTATGAGCATGCTGTGGTGGTAGCTCTTGAACAGGGCGTAAATCAGTCCAGTCAGGAATTTTATCAAGAAACATTGAGGGGAATAGAACATGTCTATTATTATGATGAGTTACAATCTGGATATTATGGAACCCTGGATGGCAGTGAAGCTTACTGGATAGAAGTTAAAGGAGCGGAAATGGATGGCGATCAGACAACCCGGGTTAGATTGTACTATATTATAACTGTTCACGAAAATGACGGTTATGCTGTAGCCAATATAGAAGATGAGGAAACTTTCACAGATCACAGCTTATTCTTTCAGATGGTAGATACTTTCAGATTTGAATAATAGAAATCTGTGTATTTTCCGGAAGATATCCCGGGGATAAATGTTTTATATAATCCGGGGCGGGAGCTCCGGTGATTTTCTTTTTACGGAGGTGGCGGGGTATGAAAAAACAGCTGACTTGTTTTCTTCTCTGTCTGATTTTAATTTTCAGCATTAGTTTATTGACTCCGGCGGAAGCAGAGGCACTGAATTTGACAGGACTTCTGGATGCCCGGGGATATATTGGGGGCAGTTATGACATTTTGCAGGACAGTGCTGGTATCAGCGGTGGACTGGAGCTGGAACCAGTGCCTATATTTGGGGTGTTGGTGGATGGCAGCTATTATTTTACCGGCCAGGGAGCTGTCAGGGCCAGCGGCACCGTTAAAATTCTTCCTTCTCCCATTGAAGCAATAATACCGGAAGTTAAATTGCTGGGAGGAGTTGGAGTTTATAGTGCTCGAGGTTATGAATGGGATGGACATATCGGTTTTTCCCTGAGACAGACTCTGATGGATGTAGGCTGGCGAGGTGCGGTTTATTTTACACCCGGTCTGAGAACTGAAGGTGATTCTTCGCTGGAAGCCAGTGTGGGCTTGACAATTGGATTTTAAAAGGAAGGTGCTGAAAACTTAGTAAGTTTAGCGGTTCATTTTTGGGCGTTGTTGTAAATATAAACAGTAAGTGAGATTGAGCAAATTACTGCTGATAAAAAATTTGCATTCATTGTATTATAATATAAGGGGGTGAGACCGCAGATATTATATCCGCGATATTTTTGGCCTGATAATTCGGAAAAAAACTTTTTAATCAATCTTAAAGGGGGTTAATAATAATTATGCCAAAAGGTAAACTGAAAGTTCTGGGACTTTTACTGCTGGTTCTGGCTGTGACGATAACTATGTCAGCCTGTGATATGTTAGATGATGAGGAAGGGGACGCAGCGGAGGATACCTATAGTCTGGAGATTGATTATGAAGGTATGGGTCAGACAACTCCTCCTCCGGGAGAACATGATTTTGCCGAACATAGTATAGTCGATTTAGAAGCGGTGCCCTATGATGCGGACTGGGAATTTGCTTACTGGGAAGGAGATGTAAGCGACCGCCAGGAAGAGGAGACCATTATATTTATGGATGAAGACAAAGAGGTTGAGGCAATATTTGTGGAAAGAGATGATGTCAGTTATGAACTAACAATTGCTTATGAAGGACAGGGGAATGTAGAACCATCAATGGGTACACATGAGTACGAAGCAAATGAGCTGGTGGAAGTAGAAGCAACCCCGGCAGAAGGCTGGGAGTTTGATTACTGGCGCGGTGATGTTATGGAGTCTGAGCAAAATATAGCTTATATCTATATGGATGCAGATAGCGAAGTAGAAGCAGTATTCAGCCGGGAGTGATTAATACTGAAAATTCTGACCGAAAGGTTTCCGATAAAATTAGCAGGCATTTTGGTGCTTTTGATGGCAGTTACGGTAGTAATGGGAGGTTGTGACCTGGGTGAAGAAACACATGAACTGGAAATTGATTACGAAGGCCTGGGAGATACCTCTCCTGAACAGGGTGTGCATGAATATGAAGAGGGTACAGAGGTAGAGCTGGAAGCTATGGCTTACGATGAAGACTGGGAGTTTGTAAACTGGAAGGGTGATGTGGAAGAAGAATATGAGCCCGAAACGACAATAGCTTTAGAAGAGGATGAAAAGGTCGTAGCTGTATTTGCAGAGAGAGATGATGCCAGTTATGAACTGTCGATTAATTATGAAGGTCGGGGAGAAGTTGTGCCGGCCATGGGAACGCATGAGTACGAGGCAGAGGAGCTGGTTGAAATTGAAGCTATACCGGCTGAGGGCTGGAAATTTGATTACTGGCGCGGTGATGTTATAGGAGCTGATGAGCCAGTGACACAGGTATATATGGATGCCGATAAAGATGTTACTGCGGTATTTATGGAGGAAGAATGAGGGAAAAATGAAATACACGATGCTGCTCAGAAAAATTTATCTGATCTGGAGCTGACTGATTAAAAAACATAATGCCGCCGGATTGAAGGGATAATGAACTCTTCAATCGGGCGGCTTATCTCTGCTGATATTTATGATGTTTATAACAGTTGTGTTCAGGATAAACTTGCAAAAATACGCTGGATTTTAAAACTCTTCAGCAAATATATCA
>CAYOFJ010000107.1:0-6985 GCA_964403065.1 uncultured Halanaerobiaceae bacterium
TGCTTTTTCCGGTGCATTTACTATAGGTCTCCGCACTGAAGGAGACATGGATAATAAAATTCAGGTTCAAAATATTGCCGATTCTGTTATTGAATTTTTAAGGGGCAGCAGGGAATACCTGGGCGAGAATAATATTGAATTCAGTAATGGCAATTTAAAATATGATGGAAATAAAGAGAAAATATATAATGAAGATGAGATAAATTTTATAAATAATACGGATATTACTTTTAATTCTGTAAACAGCAGTGAAGGTTTGTTTGAAGTTGAAGTTAAAATCACCTGGGAAGACAGAGAGGACGAGAGAAGTTACAGCTTAAATGCTCTTCTGGCGGGTGATTAATATGGGTTATTTGAAAAAATTACTGCAGTTAGAAAAAGGCATGACATTACTGGAAGTTCTCGTTTCTCTTCTAATATTGGGAGTAGTTTTAACTATAGTTACCTCGATGCTGGTTCATTCTTTCAATATCTTTAGCTCAGCCCCCGATAGAATGAGTGCAAAACAGATGGGAGAGCTTAATTTAAGAGAGATTGTCCGATATGTCAGGAGTTCTGAGGCAGTCTCCCTTGAAAATGGTGGAAAAATTCCTGAAAATGAAACTCATGAGCTTAAGAAAGAGGAGGAAGGAATTATTCTGGAAGGAGTTAAATTAGTAGATAGTGATAGTCTAATAATTACATTGAATAATAATGTTTTATTATTAAGAGAATATGAGAATGGAGCGGAAGAGATTATAGAATCTTTTCAAAATGTGTATGAATTCATAGTGAGCCTCGAAAATGAGGATAAAGCTAACTATAAATTTACTATCATAAAATGTTATGATAACTGCAGCGAAAGGACCCATGAAATTAATATAAATGTGCAGCTGAGAAATTGATTCTGGAGTTGATACTTATTGCCTTTAAATCCTTTTAAATTTATTACCGGAACTAAATATACAGCGATAGATTTTGGCCATGACAGTTTAAAAGCAGCCCACTGTCGGGTTAAAGGAGATAATATTGAAATTTTACAGCTGGCAAAGCAGAGTTTGCCACCTGCTGCCATAAAAGATGGCCGCATAAGTGACATTTCTATGGTTGCAGAGCAGGCAGAAGAGCTATTTGATCGTAATTCCTTTAAAGCTAAAAATCTTGTATATTCTCCTGCAGTGGGCCAGGAATTTGTGCGTAAACATGAGATGCCCAAGCTTCCAGAAGATGAATTACAGCAGGCTTTACGCTGGGAAGTAGAGGAATACCTCAACCTGCCACCGGAAAAAGTGGCTGCTGATTATATTATTTTGCATAAAACTGAAGAAAATATTGAAGTGCTGCTGGTGGTACTGCCAGAACAGGTTCTGGATGGTTATCAACAGGTTTTTAAACGTCTCAAATTAACACCAAGGGTGGCCAATGTACAGGAACTAGCACTAATATCCCTGCTCAGTTATCAGAGCAAGATGTCTGCGCCATCTCTGGTCATAAACCTGGGGAAAGAATTAACCAGGATAGTGATTGCCAGAAAAGATGATTTTTATCTCAGCAGATCCGTGGAAATTGGGGGCAGGCATTTTACTAAAATTTTTAAACAGGAGGATATTTCCTGGCAGAAAGCTGAACAGGCTAAAAAGAAAGCTGAGCTTAGCGGTGATAAAAAGGAAAATAGTGAGGCCAGAGATATTGATTTGATGATGTCAGATATGGAATTGGAAAATTCAAAAAATAGCGAGCTCACCAGACTTAGCAGGGAGCTGGCTTCGGAAATAGAACGTTCAATTGAATATTATAATAACAGATTTTCTCAGGAAGCTATTTCGGGATTTTATATTACCGGTGGAGGTTTTCGCCTAAATGGTTTAAAACCCTATCTGCAAAAGGAGCTGGAAATTAAACTGGAGGAGATCGATCCTTTAATTGATATTGAGGATAACAGGAGCCAAAAAGGAAACGAAGATCTAATGGCCGTTGTATTAGGGTTGGTGGCCGGCGAGGTGCTTTTTCATGAGAGTTAATCTGCTTGATGAGAAGGAGATCAAGCGCAAAATACGCTGGGATCAAATTTTTATTGTGCTGATTGTTGTTTTTATCATTGTGCTGCCGGCAATACATTATTTTATAAATTATGTGGAATTGCAGGGTTTGAAAAGAGATAGGGAGATTGTGAAGGAACAACTGGAAGTGCTACAACCTCAACTGGATGAATATTTTGCTCTTCAGGAGCAGATTGATCAATTTCAACTGCCTGAGGAGCTGGAAGTCACTCGTTATCGCCTGGGGGACCCTATGCAGGAGTTAGGAGCTATTTTGCCTGACTCCATTGCTCTGGAGCAGATAAATTATTCTGAGGGGGAAATGGTTATTCAGGGGTATGCAAATAGTGTAGATAGCCTGCTGTCTATGGTCCAGAATATATTCAATTCTGAATACTACAATGTAATATCTCTACAGCATTTTCAGCGGGAAGAAGTTATAGATTTTAATCTGGATGTGACGCTGGAAACTGAGGAGGAAATGCCATAATGAGAAGCTTAACTCGACGTGAGAAAATACTCTTATTCATAGGTTTATTGGTTATAATGCTGGGGGGATATTATTACTTTCTTTATAGTCCTATGTCAGCAAGGCAGGATCAGGTTAGGGAAGAAGTTGAAGCTTTAGAACAGGAGTATCAACTGGCTTTAGAGAGAATTCAAAGAATTCCCGAACTGGAGGAAACTCTGGAGGAACTGAAAGAGGAAAGAGAAATCGTGCTGACAGCAGGAGTACGGGAGCCCGAGGAGATAGTAGCAGTTCTTAATACTTTTTCTCAACAGACAGGTATAAATTTAACCAGCTTTGATAGAGGAGGAGCAGAAGATGGACATGCTTTTGACCTGAGCGTGCAGGGCAGTTACATTTCTGTGCTGGAATTTATTACTCTTATAGATGATTGGGATTATAGACTGGAAATAGAGGATTTTGATTTAGCATCTGAGGAAAATGAACTACATATTGACTTTAGCTTTTTCTTTCATCAGTGGGAGGACATAGATTTATACTTACAGGAAGAGAATCAGCAGGAGTGATAGATATGGATCTAACTAAATTTAAATATATAATTTATATACTTTTTTTCGCGGTGATAGCTGTAATAATATTTTCTGCTCCACTGCAGGCACTGGAGCTTGAGGTGGAGGAATCATTAGAGGATTTTATTGCTAATTATCGCCTATCTCCTTTAGAAATTCAGGAACTTCGTGATCCATTTTTGGATTTTAGAGCATCTGAACCGGAAAAACCAGAGGAGGAAGAGGGAGAAGAAAATGAAGAAGAAGTCGATGATGATGAAATATCACCTCCGGAATTTACAGTTACCGGTCTTTTAAGCCGGGGAGAAGAATTAGTTGCTTTAATAAAAACGGGAGATAATGTAGAAATATTGCATCCCGGTCAAAGTTATAATGACTATGTTTTTTCTCATAAGATAAATGACAGAGTGGTTTTTACCAAAGATGGAGAACAGTTTGAACTTTTTGCCAGGGAGAGTGGGAATTAGATGAAAAATTATAAGCGAGTTCTTATAAGTTTTGTAGTTATTTTATTGTTAGCTGCTATTATAGCACCTGCTTCTGCTGCTCAGAATATAGATTTAGATTATCGCAGTACAGATATAAAAGATGTAATTAGGTCACTGGCACTTATAGCCAATGAAAATGTTGTAGTAGATGATTCAGCTGCTGGTGAAGTTACTGTACAGCTCAGAAATGTTAGTTTCGAGGAAGCCCTGACTCATTTGTTGAACATTAAAAATTTAGAAGCAAAAGAGGAGGATGGAGTATTAATTATTGCCACCCCCGAAAGAATAGATGAAATTTATCGCGAGGTAGAAAGAAAATTATTTGATTTAGATTACATTTCCCCGGATGAAGCTCAGGGCATTCTTGAGGAATTGCTGCCGGAAATAAATGTTCGCAGCCTGGCAGAACAAAATAGATTAATATTGCTTGGTTTTGCCGATCAGCTGGTTGAAGCAGAAGATTTGCTGGCCGGTATAGATGAACCGGAAGAGAGAGAACAGAGAGTGATTAAAGTTAATGAACAGCCACCGGCCGAAATAGCAGAAAAAGTTGAAGAATTTTTTCCGGATCTTAATATTCGTTACCGATCGGGCACAGAGGATGTTATTATCCAGGGCAGCCCTAGAGATGTGAGTGAAGCTGATGAATTTATAAAAGAGCTTGATGTTCCGGATACTGAAGTTGAAGAAATATATAGAGTTCAGGAGCTGGACCCGGAACAATTAAAAGAAGAAATTTCTGGTCTTTATCCGGAGGAGAAATTGAATATCAGGCAGGAAGATAATATTATCTTTTTGCAGGGAGAACCTCGAATCATATCGGAAGCTAAAGAAATGCTGACAGAGCTTGATTATGAAGAAAAAGTGGAGTCAAGAATAACCGTAAGAACTGATTATATAGATTTAGAGGAACTGGAGGAGATTTTAACTGACTTAAAACCGAATCTGGAGATAAGTACCAGTTCCGAAGAAAGAAAAATTGTAATGCAGGGTTATGAGGATATATTGGATCGGGCTGAAACTTTGGTCTATGAACTTGATCAACCCCGGCGCCAGGTAATGCTGGAAGTACAGGTGGAGGAAATTTCTCATACGGCTCTGGAAGAAAGAGGGATAGATCCCGGCCAGCTCGAGGATATTACAACTATAGGAATAGAATATAGAGAAGATGGTTTGCCTGCCGGAATTAATTTCACTCTTCCTGACCTCTATCAATTTATGGAAGGTGAGGGGATATCTCAAACGAAGGCAAATCCTCGTTTATTAACTCTGGATGGAGAAACGGCTGAGTTAATTATTGGTGATAGAGTGCCTTATGAAATAGTGGAAATAGTTGAAGGAACTCCCCAAACGGTAGATTATGAATATGCAGATGTAGGAGTAACTCTGGAATTTACTCCCACTATTACCAGGGATATTAAACCTGAGGTTAGCAGTATAACTGAAATGGGAGAGGAGTTAACACCTCCCCAGGTAAGAACCCGAGAGTTTGAAAATACTATTTCTCTTCAGGATGGACAGTCTTTTGCCGTAGGAGGATTGATACAGGATCAGCTGGAAGAAACTGTAAGACAATTCCCATTGCTTGGAGATCTGCCTATACTGGGCGAGCTATTTACTTATAGAGAGGAAGATGAAGAAAAAACAGAGATCATCATATTTATAACAACTGAGATTGTAGATTTAGGTGATGATGTTTTAGCTAAGGAAAATTCTGAAAGGGAGCCGGATGTCCAGGAAACAGAGGAAAATGACGAATATTTTGAGGAACAGGAAGTTGATGAAGAGGAGACAAAGAAAAAGGTAAAACCTGAATTTGATTTTGCAGAAGATAGAAAGCCCCTTTCTGAAAGAATTGGTGAAATGCTGGAGGAAAAATTACAGATTGAAGACAAAGAAGATAAAAAGGAAGTTGAAAAGAGAAAATTAACCTCTAGAGAATTAAGTCAGATTCTATTTCAATCTCGTCTGCAGCGTCGCGATAATTGGGAGGAAGAATATGAATTTGCATTTACTTCCAGCGAGAGGAAGACTGAGGAGAAAATAGCGGAGATTTATAGGGTTGGACTTGAGAGAATAGAAATTAACTCCATTAATGAGAAGTTTAAATATACATTAAATTTGCCGGCGAAGATGGTATATGTATTAAAGGAAAATGAAACAATT
Organism: uncultured Halanaerobiaceae bacterium; assembly: GCA_964403065.1. Taxonomy (GTDB): domain Bacteria; phylum Bacillota; class Halanaerobiia; order Halanaerobiales; family Halarsenatibacteraceae; genus Halarsenatibacter. The sequence continues at coordinate 5,711 of CAYOFJ010000107.1, forward strand.
GAAGATATTGCAGAAAAAAGTGGTGTTCCTGCTGAAAATATACGAAGAGCAAGCAGAATTGAGGAAGAAGAGCCCGGTGATATAATTATATTACCCTATGATATTTAATAAGAAGGCCTTTAAGGGTATTCAAGTATATTAGGAGAGATTATAATGGAAAAAAAGATATTTGTCATCAGCATGCTGCTTATATTATCATTTAATTTAACAGGTTGTTCAGATATTGTGGATTTTTCTCCAGCAAGCACTGATTTTTTTGAACTGGAAATAGAAGAACCCCGTGGTGAAGGAGAAGTAACTCCTAAAGCAGGCAGACATAAATATAGAGAAGGCACCACAGTTCAATTATCGGCAGTACCGGAAGATGACTGGATTTTTCAAGAATGGGTAGGAAATGTAGCCCAAACGGAAAACGAAGATACTTCAATTTTAATTGAAGAAAATGAATCTGTTAGGGCTGTTTTTGCTGAAAATATTAAGCGCCAGGTAATCCTATCCCGTGAAGGGTCTGGAGAAGGAGAACTTTCTGGTGGGGGTACTTATCAAAAGGGTGAAGAAGTTACTTTAGAAGCGACACCTGAAGAAAATTCTGTTTTTACCACCTGGGAATCTGAACAGGTTGAATTTTATAATCCCGATGCTGCCAGCACTGAATTTGCAATGCCTGCTGAAAAGGTCGAGGTTTCCGGATATTTTGAAAAAGTTGATATGTATCAGGTAACTTTACACAAAGCTCCCGATGTAACGGGAGAAGGTGATCCTGGATCTTTGCAGGGGGCTGGAAAGTATTCTGCAGAAGAGACTGTTAGTATAGATGCTGAATCCAATCAGGGCTGGGAATTTGCTGGTTGGGAATGGAAAAGTGCTCCCGAAGGTCTAAACTTCTCCCAGCCTGATGAAAAAACAACTGAGTTTGATATGCCGGCTGAAGATGTGGAAGTTAATGCTAATTTTAACAAAATACCCTATAATTATGTAACTGTTAAGGCTTTAGATGGTAATGATCATCGTGGCACTCTTCAGGGTGGAGGAGGATATTATGAAGGTGAAGAAGTTACGGTAAGTGCTGAACCTGAAGAAGGTTACAGTTTTGTAAGATGGCACTATGATGATGAAAAAATAAGCCTGGATAATCCTGGTGAGAAATCAGCAGGATTTGATATGATTGATAAAAATTTGACCCTGGAGGCTGAATTTATTTCTGGACCACATGAAGAAAATCAATAAGGAGGAGTTTATTATGATGTGGAAAGAGCAGTACAGGCTGGGAATGGA
>CAYOFJ010000108.1:0-6982 GCA_964403065.1 uncultured Halanaerobiaceae bacterium
AGTATTATACAAAATTATTTGATGAACGAGAAGTAAAGATGAGAGATAATATACTCTCCCTTCTGGAAGAAAATAAAAAGCCCTTTGTAGTTGTAGGCAGTGGACATGTAGTAAATGAAGTGGGGCTATTGTATCTTTTTGAAGAGCTGGGTTATAATATTGAACAACTATAAATAAATAGCTTGATTTTAGGTTTAAAAAATAGATTTTTCTTAAAACCAGATTTAATTAACTGTTTTGGAGAAGTTCCAAAAAATAAATTGACAATACGCAGGAAAATTAATTGGGCATCAAAGGGGGGATTCATTTGGTTAAGGTAAGAGTTCCAGCTACCTCAGCGAATTTAGGTCCGGGTTTTGATACATTAGGAATGGCGCTTAAAATGGATAATTATGTGCAAATAACCTCTCTGCAAAATTCGGAAAAGAAAAATTTTACTGATAAAATAATTACTGAAATCAGGGTGAAGAGAAAAGATAAAAAAATAGAAGTAGACCCCGGAAGTGACCTGATTTTAAAGTCTTTAGAAAAACTGGCCCAGTATACGGGGGAAAGTCTTAGTAATATTAAAGTAACTGAAGAACTGGTTTCCAGACCGGCTCAGGGTCTGGGTAGCAGTGCAGCGGCTATTACAGGAACTATACTCGCTGCTAATGAATTTTTTCAACTAAATTTATCCTGGCAGACATTGCGCTTACTTGCCTGTCAGGTGGAAGGCCATCCCGATAATGTTATAGCGGCTATGGAGGGAGGGCTGACGGTATCCACATTTTCTTCGGTTGATAATTTTCTTTTTTGTGAAAAAATTGAGCCTCATGAGAAATTTAATGCAGTTATCATAATACCTGAATTTACCAGCAATACAAAAGCACAGAGATCTGTAGTACCTGAATGTTTTGACAGGGAAGATGTGATCTATAATTTAAGTCGTACCGCCTTACTTCCCATAGCTTTCAAAGAAGGCCGGGAAGATAAAATTGGTGAACTGATGCAGGATAGACTACATCAGCCTTATAGATGTTCTAATATACCCGGATGGGAAGAGGTTATAGAGGCGGGATATGAGGCTGGAGCCCTGGGAATTGCTTTAAGCGGGGCTGGACCATCTATTTTTGCCCTGACAAAAGATAAATCCAGAGATGTTGGCAAAGCCATGGTTGATTGCTGGAATAAAGAAAACGTTAAAGCAGAATACTTCGTTACATCCCCCGATAACAGGGGAAGTTATATTGAGGAGGAATTATAAAAATGCAGCTTTGGCCCGGAATTTTACATGAATATAGAGAATTCATGCCAATTTCAGAAGAAACTGAAATAATTACCCTGCAGGAAGGAAATACACCTCTTTTGCCTGTTCCCCAACTGGCAGAAAAATTAAACCTATCGGTGGATCTATATCTGAAATATGAAGGGGCTAATCCTACGGGGTCTTTCAAAGATAGGGGGATGACCCTGGCTGTGAGCAAAGCGAAGGAGGAGGGAAGCCGAGCGATAATCTGCGCTTCTACGGGTAATACTTCGGCTGCTGCGGCTGCTTATGGTGCCAGGGCAGATTTGAAAACAATAGTTATTATACCCGAGGGTAATATTGCCCTGGGTAAGCTGGCACAGGCTTTACAGTATGGTGCAGAAGTGATTCCTATCAGAGGAAATTTTGATAAAGCTATGGAGATGGTGAGAGAGATCAGCAGTAATTATCCTGTCACACTGGTAAATTCAATTAATCCTTTTCGCATCGAGGGACAGAAAAGTGCCGCCATGGAAATTTGTGATCAATTAGGTGAACCACCGGAAATTTTAGCTATTCCTGTTGGTAATGCCGGTAATATTACTGCCTACTGGCATGGATTTCAGGAGTATTATCAGCAGAATAAGGTTGATAAAAAACCAAAAATGTGGGGTTTTGAAGCTGCTGGTTCCGCAGCAATTACTCGTGACGAAATTATAGAGAATCCTGAAACTGTGGCCAGTGCCATAAGAATTGGAGATCCTGTTAGCTGGGAAAAAGCTGAAGCTGCTGCCCGGGAATCTTCTGGATTAATTACAGAGGTTACAGATCCTGAAATTTTGCAGGCTTATAAAGAATTATCTTCATTATCGGGAGTTTTTGTTGAGCCTGCTTCTGCTGCTTCTTTAGCCGGAATAAAAAAGATGGCAGAGCAGGAAAAATTGCAGCAGGGGAGCAAAGTTGTTGCGGTTTTAACCGGCCATGGTTTAAAAGACCCTGACACTGCTCTGGATGAAATTTCTGCGCCTGATCCTATAGAAGCGTCTGTGGATAAAGTTCTGGACAGAGCCGGACTGGTTTAAAAGTAAGTTTAGATTTGTTTATCAAAATTTCCCGTGACATAGTTTTATTGTTTCCAATATTATGTATTATGAGGATGATCAATAACAGGATGCGACCAGCTGTTATGGATAAAAACTTTAATTCTTATGTAGTTAGAAGGTGGGTGCAAAATGAAATTAATTGCCGGCAGCATAAAAAGAAAAATAATTTTGTTTATTCTGATTATAATACTGGTAACAGTGGCTGTGCTCACCTTTTTCAGTATGAATACACTGGAAAATATTATGTATGAACAAAAAGAGCTCCAGTTGAGAAGTCTCATGGACAATGCTAAAAGTAATTTACAATATCATTACAATTTATATGAACAGGGGGAAATTACTGAGCAGCAGGCGAAGTTAAGAGCTCAGGAACAGCTGGAACAGACTATGTATGGAGAACGGGACCAGGATTATTTCTGGATAAAATCAGATGAACCTGTTATGCTCATGCATCCATTCGCTCCGGAGCTGGAGGGCGAAAATGTTTATGATTTGCAGAATGAAGAAGGAAATTATTTTATTAGGGAGATGCTGGAAGCTGTTGAAAATAATGGAGAAGGTTTTGTAGAATATTTCTGGCAGTATTATGGTGATGAAGATAGAAGTGAGCCGAAACTTTCTTATGTCTGGCATTTTGAAAACTGGAACTGGATTGTAGGAACGGGTATTTATATACATGATATTGAACAATCATTAAGGGAAATGAGGAATAATATTTTAGTGATTGGAGTTTCAGTTGTGCTGGTGGGTCTGTTATTAACCTACTTTATTGCTGTATATTTGTCTCAACCGGCAGAAATAATGACTGAAGAGGCAAAACAAATTTCCGGAGGAAGCTTTGATAAAAAAGTTCCTGATAATTTGCAAAGCCGTGAGGATGAGGCCGGCGAATTGGCCAGAGCTTTTGAAGAGATGAGAATAAATTTGAATGATACAGTAAAAAATCTGGAAGAGCGAATACAGTTTGAAGAACAGGTAGCGGAGATATCCAGCCGTTTTATTAAAACTACTGTGGAAGATTATGATGAGGATATAAATTTTGTTCTGCAGAGATTGGGGGAATTTTTTCAGGTTGATCGCAGTTTTTTATTTGAAATAGATGAGGATAACAGAGAAGTTAATTATGCCTATGAATGGTGTGAGAAAGATATTGAACCTTTGTGCGGAAAATTTGAATCCTTTGCTTTTACCCGGCGGCCCTGGTGGATAAAAAAACTGAAAAATTCTGAAGCAATTTATTTTTCCGACAGAGAAGAGCTGCCAGAGGAAGCAGAAAAATTCAAGGAAGAACTTCAAGCTCAGGGAGTAAAGTCACTTATTTCGGTGCCAATAATGATAGAAGAGAAGCTGGTAGGAGTCATAGGTTTTGAAACTAAAAAATACGCTAGAAATTGGGAACAACAGGATATTTCTCTCCTTAAAATAGTTGCCAATAATATTTCTAATTTAATTAACAAGGTCGAGTCGGAAAAGAAAATCAGATATCTTTCTAATTATGACAAACTAACTCAGTTATACAGTCGTTCGTTTCTGGAAGAAGAGATTAAAAGATTGGATACTCCGAGACAGCTTCCTATAAGTATAATAATGATTGATGTCAATGGTTTGAAAATAATTAATGATGCCTATGGTCATAATAAAGGGGATGAAGTACTAAAGAAATCCGCGGAAATTTTACAAAATTCAGTCAGGGAAGAGGACCTGGTTGCCCGCTGGGGAGGGGATGAATTTGTCATACTGCTACCCTCCACAAACAGGGAAGAGGCTGTAAAAATAGGTAGACGTATTGAACAAAGCTGTCAGGAATTACCGACTGAAAAGGACCCCATTTCATTGAGTTTAGGAGTAGCGGTAAAGTCCAGAGGTGAACAGGAAATTTATCAGGTATTAAATAAAGCCGATGAAAAAATGTATCAGCATAAGTTAGAGGAAGGAAGATATGAGAAGGATAGACTGGTAAAAGGCATATTAAAAACTTTATTTTCCAGTACAGACGAAACTGAAAATCATACCATGAGGATGACTGCTTTAGCCTACAAATACGGTGAAAAAGTGGGAATATCAGAAGAAGAATTGAATAAATTTTTGCTGCTTATCAGTCTGCATGATATTGGTAAGGTAGCAATATCTCAGGAGATTCTGACAAAAGATGGGGTTTTAACCGAGGAAGAATGGAACAAAGTCAAACAACATCCGGAACGTGGTCATGGTATTGTTTCGACCAGTAAAAGATTTGCTTATTTGTCTCAGTATATTTTATCACATCAGGAAAGATGGGATGGAAAGGGTTATCCTGAAGGTTTGAAGGAAAAAGAGATTCCCAAACTTTCCCGCATGCTTTCCATTATAGATGCCTATGAAGTTATGACCGGTGGAAAACCTTATAAAGAAGCAATTAGCCCCTCAGAGGCCTTAGCAGAACTGGAAAATTGTGCGGGAAGTCAGTTTGATCCAGATTTAGTGGAGGAATTTATTGAAATGATGGAGGAGGACAATTATGAAATCTGATAGCAGCAAAAATGATATAAATAATGATGATAATGAGGCCAACCGATTAATAGAGGAAAAAAGTCCTTATCTACTCCAGCATGCTTACAATCCAGTGGACTGGCTGCCCTGGGGAGAAGAGGCCTTCAATAGAGCCAAAAATGAAGATAAGCCAATATTTTTATCAATTGGATACTCTACCTGTCACTGGTGTCATGTTATGGAGGAAGAATCGTTTACCAGCAAAAGGGTTGCAAGAATACTCAATAACAACTATATTTCTATAAAAGTTGATAGAGAAGAGAGGCCTGACGTTGATAGTCTATATATGGAAGTTTGTCAGGCTATGACGGGTAGAGGTGGCTGGCCACTTACGATTATTATGACACCTGATAAAAAGCCCTTTTTTGCTCGAACTTATCTTCCGCGAAATAATTTAATTGAAATATTGGAACAAATCGGTCAGCACTGGCAGGCAAATCGAAAGGAACTTATTGAGCGGGGGGAGAAAATTGTGAATTCCCTGCAGAAAGCCGCTGAACGGGAAGGAGAATTTGAACAGCATTCCAGGGCTGATATTAACATTAAGGATCTGCAAAAGCTAACCGATAAAGGAGCTGCAGCTCTGCAAAAAACTTATGATAAAAGATATGGAGGTTTCAGTTCTGCCCCTAAATTTCCCCAGCCTCATACATTATTGTTTTTGTTAAGATATTATAAATTTACAGAGGATGAAAGATTTCTGGATATGACTACCCATACTTTAGAAATGATGGGCAGAGGAGGTATTTATGATCAGATAGGATTTGGGTTTTCTCGTTATGCCACTGATCGTCGCTGGTTGATTCCTCACTTTGAAAAAATGCTTTATGATAATGCTCTGCTGGCTTTTGTATATATAGAGGCTTACCAGATTACAAATAGAGAAGATTTTAGCCGTATGGCCAGAGAAATTCTTGAGTATTTGGAACGAGATATGTGCTCGGAAAAAGGAGGATTTTATTCCGCTGAAGATGCTGATGTGGAGGGCGAAGAAGGTAAATTTTATCTCTGGGAAAAAGAGGAGATCATTTCCATATTAGGTGAGAAACGTGGTGAGAAATTCTGTCAGCAGTTTAATGTCACTGAAGAGGGCAATTTTGATGAAAAAAATATACCGAATTTACTGGACAAAAAAGATGAGAATTCCACCCGAAGAGATGAAATATGGCAGGAATGGCAGGAAGAATTAACAGATCTTTTTCAAAAAAGGGAAGAACGTCAGCGACCTTTTAAAGATGACAAAATTTTAACTGGATGGAATGGTCTGGCTGTCGCAGCTTTTGCCAGGGCAGGTAGAGTGTTTAATAACAATCACTATAAGGAAGTTGCTGCTGAAGCAGTTAACTTTATTGAGGATAATCTGACAGATAATGAGGGATATCTGCTGCGTCGTTATCGCGATGGTGAAGCATATTATAATGCTTATGCCCAAGATTATGCATTTTACATCTGGGGACTTATTGAAATGTATGAAGCAGGCTTTGATCCTGCTTATTTACAGCTTGCGGTTAATCACAATAATACCTTAATCGAAGAATACTGGGATCAGGATACAGGTGGTTTATATCAAACCCCCGGCCATGATCAGGAACTGCCCCTGAAGAAAAAGGACATTCAGGATGGAGCACAGCCTTCTGCCAATTCTGTGGCCGCGTTAAATTGGTTTCGGCTGGCGGACCTTAAATCTGACGAAAAGCTGCGAGAGCTGTTGCTGGAGCAGATAGATTTTATTCATTCCCGGGCCGAAAAACATCCCCAGGGGTTTACTGGTTTTCTGGCAGCGGCAGTGGCGAAAGTTGCTGGAGGTCAGGAGTTAACGGTAGTCGGAGAAAGTTTTCCTGAACAAATTAAGAGCGCTTTCCTTCCTTTTACCAGTTTAATCTTTGTTTCAGAGAAAACCAGCCAAAAATTGTCTGATGTTAATGAAATAGCAGCTGCAAGAGAACAAAAAGAACAGCACGAGAGTGAATGGACTGCTTATTTATGTGAAAAAGGAATCTGTCACCGGGCAATCACTGAGATGGAAGAACTAAAAAACATTCTGGATATAATTTAAGATTAGGAATAAAGGATCTTCTCCATTTCAGTTGGTTGAATATAGTTTTAGTCATTTTCTTAATAC
>CAYOFJ010000109.1:0-6865 GCA_964403065.1 uncultured Halanaerobiaceae bacterium
ACGCCTGGGGGGCGTGAGGTCCCGGGTTCAAATCCCGGCAACCCGACCATTTTTTGATTATATTTTACTTCATTGTATCAACTATCTTTACTGATCGGTATATAGGCCGATCAGTTTTTTTAATGTATGTTATTTTTAACCTATAAAATGCAATTGAGCTTTTATATAATATGTTTGGTTTAATAGGAGTGAAATAATGTCTGTAAATATTTATATATATAATTTAGGCTGCCCTAAAAATGAAGTTGACGGGCAATATTATGCAGGTTTATTACAAAAAGAAAAGAATATTAATATTATCGATAATTATGAAGCAGCAGATATAATAATTATAAATACTTGCGGTTTTATAGAATCAGCTAAAGAAGAATCTATTCAGGCAATTTGGGAAGCGGTGGAGATGAAAAATAATGGTTTTTGTGAGGGGTTAGTGGTAACGGGTTGTCTGTCACAGCGATATTCTCAAGAATTACAGCAAGAAATACCGGAAATCGATGGGATATTTGGAGTAGGAGAATACGAAAATATAATTGCTTTGATCAATAAGGTAGCAAAAGGAGAAAAAACTACTGAGGTTTCTTCGCCTCAGCAAAACCTTAATAAGAAATTACCCAGAAAAAATGAAAATAAATCTTTTGCATATTTAAAAATAGCAGATGGTTGTAATAAAAGATGTAGTTATTGTGCTATTCCCTTCATCAAAGGAGATTATCACAGCAAGAAAATTTCTTTGCTAAAAAAAGAAGCGGAAGATTTACTTTCCCAGGAGATCTCTGAACTGATATTGATAGCTCAGGATACCACCCAATATGGAATTGATATTTATGATGAGCCCAGATTGACAGAGTTAGTAAAAGAACTTTCACAACTTCCAGGTTTTTTTTGGTTGAGAATAATGTATACTTATTTGGAACAAATTAACACTGAACTTTTAAAATTAATATCTGAAGAAGAAAAAGTTTGTAACTACCTTGATTTACCTATCCAACATATTTCTAAAAATATAAGAAATAATATGAACAGACCTGGTGATGAAAAAAGTATTAAAGATAAAATTTCAAAAATAAGAGATGAAATTCCAGATATATCACTTAGAACTTCATTAATGGTTGGTTTCCCTGGAGAGACCCGGGAAGAATTTAAACAATTGAAAAATTTCGTGCAAGATGTAAAATTTGATAGGCTAGGTGTTTTTACTTATTCACAAGAAGAAGGTACAAAAGCTGCTGAAATGTCAGGGCAAATTTCTGAAGAAATTAAACAAAAACGATATAATGAACTTATGGAGGTACAAAAAAATATTTCTCTGGAAAAAAACCAAAATCTTATTGGTGAAAATTTAAATATATTAGTTGATGAAATTAGAGAAGATAAATTGATAGGCAGATCTGAATATGATGCCCCCGACATTGATAATATAGTAAATATTGAAACTCCTAAAGAAATTAATATTAATACGGGGAATTTTTTAAGATGTAAAATTAAAGCAGCTTTTGAATATGAATTAGTAGGAGAGATGATAAATGAATCTAGCAAATAAGTTAACGCTTATACGCATTACAATGATTCCCTTATTTATGTTATTTATGTATTTGCAGTCAATTTATCCAGGAACTGCTGAGATAATTGCTGTTTTAATCTTTCTGGCAGCGGCTTTGACAGATAGAGTAGATGGATATGTTGCTAGAAAATATAATCAGATTACTAAATTTGGCAAAATCATGGATCCAGTAGCTGATAAATTATTAATAGCAGCCGTATTTATTACTTTAGTTGATCTCCATTCTGCCATAACAGCCTGGCCAGTAATTATTATAATGGCTAGAGAATTTCTTATTAGTGCTTTGCGAATGATTGCAGCGAGTGAAGGTATAGTAATTTCTGCTAATATTTGGGGTAAAATCAAGACTAATATTCAAGTTTTTGTCGCATTTTTGTTGATATTGCATCCCGGCGTTATTACCCTCCCAAACTTTTTACCAATAGTTATGATCTGGATAACAGCTTTATTTACAATTTATTCGGGGCTGATATATTTTTGGCAAACAGATTTAAATTTATTTTCCTCACCTGATGATTAAAAAGCTCAAACTACAGAATATTTAATGCAATAGAAGGGGAGGATTTCAAACTGAAATGAACTGGAAGAAGATTAACAGATTTTTAGCTACAGTTTTTGGAGTCGGAAATATTTCAAATGCCCCTGGCACCGTAGCAGCTTTAGGGGCGGCAATCGTCTACTATTTTTTTCCATTTTTAAGTCATCCCTTATTAATTTTATTATTGGCTATTACTGGAGTTTTGTCCTGTGAACTGGAAGGAAAAAGAAGTGGAATAAAAGACGATTCAACTTTAGTTATTGATGAAATAACTGGAATGTGGTTGTGTTTTGTGTTTTTACAGGAAATTTCTTTAATTTATGTAATTCTGGGTTTTCTATTGTTTAGATTATTTGATATTTGGAAGCCTTTAATTATTGGTGACAGCCAGGAACTTCACGGTGGATTAGGAGTTATGTTAGATGATATTCTAGCAGCAATTCCAGTTAATTTAATTTTAAGATTAATTTTGTTTGTTTAATAAATATAAAAGGATGGTAATATGGCAAATTTTGCTTTGATAACTATTGGTGATGAGCTTATAAAAGGTGAACTCTCCAATAAAAATTCAATTTTGGTGGCAAAAATTTTAAATACAAAAGGGCATAATTTAGAAAAAATAATCACTATTGGTGACAATAAAAAAAGAATAATTTCTTCTTTAAAAAAAGTTTGTAAGCAATTTAATTATATTATTGTTACTGGGGGCTTAGGACCAACCCAGGATGATAAAACTCGAGAAGCCATAGCCGAAGCAAGCAACAAAGAATTAGTTTTTTTTGAGGATGTAGCTGATAAAATTTCTTCTTATTTTAGAAATAGGTCACTGAAGATGACCGAAAATAATTTTAGACAAGCATATTTTCCTGAGGGGGTTCAAATATTAAAAAATCCTCGTGGGACTGCTCCTGGGTTTAAACTAAACTGGGAAAACTCATTAATATATGTACTACCAGGAGTAACAGAAGAAATGACAGAAATATTAAAACAAGAACTTGATAATACTTGTAATATGAATGAAAATAATAATGATTATATTCTCAAAATAGCAGGAATTGGAGAAGCAGAACTTGAAGATAAATTGCTAAAAATTATAGAAAATTCTCAACATAAATATAGATTTTTACCTAGAAGAGGAGAGATAGAAATAAGAATAAAGAGAAATAAAAAAGATGACAAAATTTCTAGCACAACATTGAAAAGTGAATTAAAAAAAATAAAAGAAATATTAGGTAATAATATTTTTTCCCAAAAAGAAGATAAAGGTTTGCCAGAAGCTGTCAAAGAAACTGCGATTAACCATGATACCAGTCTTTCACTGGCGGAATCATGTACCGGAGGGTTGATAGGCAAAAGATTAACTGATGTTCCAGGGGCATCAAACTTTTTTGCCGGGGGGATTATAGCCTATAATAATGATATCAAAAAAAAGTTATTGAATGTTAGGCCCGACACATTAAAAAGTCAGGGAGCTGTAAGCAAAGAAACAGCTAAAGAAATGGCAATAGGAGTTAACCAACTTACTAAAACAACGATATCAGCTTCTGTGACAGGTATAGCTGGCCCTGGAGGAGGAACGAGGAATAAACCTGTAGGTCTGGTATATTTCGCTTTATATCATAATGACAAAGTTTTTGTAGAAAAATGGAATTTGAATGGTGGGCGGAGCAAAATAAGATGGTTTACATCTCAACATGTACTTAATTATATTAGGATCTATTTATTAGAGGAGTTGAGTAAAGAGTGAAAATTCGAGACAAAATTTTGATTATCCAACTATTGTTATTTATAACTCTTTCAATTGTTTTAGTTGAAACAGTTAACGCTGGGCAAAATGATGTGTGGAAAACAGCCGCCAGAAACTATTATTCAGAAAATTATAATAAAGTTACCGAAATTTTACAGGAGTACAGAGGAAAAGAAATAATTACCGAAGAAGATTTTAAAGCAATTGAATATCTTGTAAAAGCCGAAATCAAACTTTTGAATTTAAACGAAGCGGAAGTATTAATTGGGAAATTAGAAGAGTCTGGTTACAAAAAGGCTGAATTGTACTGGTTATTGGGAAGAGAATATCTTAATAGAGAAGGACATTTTGATAATGCTATGTTTGAAAAAGCTCGAGATAAATTGAAAATTTCTAGAGAATTAGGATTATTCGGAATAGAACAGAAAAGAGATTTAGGTCAGGCTTTAGTTGGAATGAATGAATTTTCACAGGCAATAGAACTATTGGAGTCTGTTAGGGAAAAAGATCCTGGAACTACAGATTTAAATGCATTGGCCAGAGCTTATCATAAAACAGAAGAATTAAGAAAAGCAAGGGATATTTACGAAAGATTAATTGTACTCAACCCGGATGATGCTGGAGCATATTTAACACTCGGAAATATATATAGAGAACTCGATAATCATCAGGAAGCAGCAGATGTCTATAATCAAGGTTTGAACTTTAAACCCCAGAATATTGCACTTAAAAAAGCACTTGCAGAAACAGAATTTTTCCTGGAGAGATATAAGGAAGCAGAAGAATTGATGCTTAATATCCTTGAAAGTCATCCCCACATGTACGAAATTCATTATTATTTAGGTAAAATTTATGAAGAAAAAGGTGAATTAGATCAAGCCCAAAACAAATATGAAGAAGCAATTAAATATAACTCAGAATATGTAAGGGGATATTTAGCTTTGGGAAACCTATATTTGAGCAGGAATAATCACTATCGAGCAATATCACAATTTACCAATGCAATAGAAATTAATCCTGATTATGCAAAAAGTTATTACTTTATAGGTAAAACTTTTTATCAATTAGAGATGTATGAAAAAGCATTAACGGAAGTTAATAATGCTTTTAGAAGAAATCCTGGACTTGATAAAGCGCGAGAATTAAGAGAAGTACTTTTAGAAAAACTTAAGGAACAAAACTCTTAATAAATTTATGTGTGTAAATATTTTGAAGGAGGGATAAAATGAGATTATTTTTCGCGAGCTTTGCCAATGCTAGAGCCAAAGAATTATTGGAAAGAAAGAGTTTGTGGCTTCAACAACAACTTCCCAGTGGGATTAAATGGGTGAAACCTAAAAATTTCCATATAACTCTAAAGTTTTTAGGTGATACAGATGAGGAAAAAGCAAAATTATTAAAAGAAAATTTACAGGAAACAGATTTTAAATTGGATAAATTTCCTTATAAGTATCAAGGACTGGAAGTTTTTCCCCATAAAAATAACCCGCGAGTAATTGTTACCCCCGTAAAGTTAGGTAAAAATAAATTGACACAAATATACGAAGTGTTAGAAGATATTTCAGTTAATTTAGGGTTTGAGAAGGATGATAGAAAATTTAAACCTCACTTAACTTTAGGAAGGGTTAAAAATGATAATATTAAAAATGATGTTAACAACTTTTTTTCAGAACTAAGTGAGGAATATTTCATCAATATATTAGACCATATGGAAAAACTATCCTTAGTAGAAAGTAATTTAACTCCAGAAGGGCCAGAATATATGGAAGTTTTTTCTAAAAAATTCAAATAAAGGGTTGATATTTTTAAACAAATGTTCTATAATGTTTACAGTTTGAAAAAAATATGATTTCGAAAGGTGGGATTGAATTTGGCTAAAGATGAAAAAGAAAAAGCATTAGATCAAGCAGTTAAAAAAATTGAAAAACAGTTTGGAAATGGAGCTATAATGAAATTGGGAGAGTCCAAATCCTTAGATGTAGATAGTATCCCAACAGGTGCACTACCTCTAGATATAGCTCTGGGAGTTGGCGGAATTCCAAGAGGTAGAATTACTGAATTATATGGTAATGAATCTTCAGGTAAAACTACATTAGGCCTTCACATCATTGCTGAAGCCCAAAAACAGGATGGAATTGCTGCTTTTATTGACGCTGAACATGCTTTGGATCCTAGATATGCTGAAAACTTGGGAGTTAATATTGATGATTTGTTAATTTCTCAACCTGATAATGGAGAAGAAGCATTAGAGATAGCTGAAGCTTTAGTCCGTAGTAATGCTATTGATGTAATAATTTTAGATTCTGTAGCCGCTCTTGTTCCTCAAGCCGAATTAGAAGGTGAAATGGGGGATTCTCATGTAGGTTTACAGGCCAGATTGATGTCTCAAGCTTTACGCAAACTTTCTGGAGCAGTAAGTAAATCAAAAACTGCTATAGTTTTTATAAATCAGATCAGAGAAAAAATTGGAGTCATGTTTGGCAATCCAGAAACAACTCCCGGGGGAAGAGCTTTAAAATTTTATTCTTCTGTTCGCATAGAAATTAGACGTTCTCAAACCATTAAAGAAGACAGTGAAATTATAGGATCTCATGCTCGAGTTAAAGTTGTAAAAAATAAAGTTGCTGCTCCCTTCAGAGAAGCAGAATTTGATATAATGTATGGTGAAGGCATCTCACAAGAAGGATGTGTATTAGATATGGGAGTAGATTTAGATATTATAGAAAGAGCGGGATCTTGGTATTCATATGGTGATGTAAGATTAGGACAGGGAAGGGAAAATTCAAAACAATTTTTAGAAGAGAATCCTGAAATTATGTCAGAAATCGAACAAAAAATTAAGGTTGAAAAAGGACTCATAGAAAATGAAAGTAATACAAATGAAGATTCAGAAGAAGAAAACGATGATGAGTGAAAATCAAGTTAAGAAAAAAGCTTTAAATTTACTTTCTCGCCGTGATCATTATAAAAAAGAACTTAAATATAAACTTATTAAGAGAGGGTTCTCTGCTGAAAAAAT
>CAYOFJ010000110.1:0-6744 GCA_964403065.1 uncultured Halanaerobiaceae bacterium
CAGTCCTGCCCATGCTGGAGATGAATCTTACTTCATTACAGCTTTTTACCGGAGCTGTACTGGGGCTGCTTTATGTGCCCTGTATAGCTGTGATTGCCGTTTTGGCCAGCGAATTCAATATCAAAATGGCCCTGGGCATTTTGTTTAGTACCACAGCCCTGGCTTTTCTGGTGGGAGGAGCAGTAGCCAACCTGGGGGCATTGATTATATAGTTTTATCCTGGAACTGACCCGGGCTGCAAAAAATTACTGTTTATTATATTTACCTGGAGAAAGGAGAAGGAAGCTGTGTCTCTCATTAAAACAATGACACAAAAATGGGAAAAAATATGTCGCGGTAATTCCCTTTTTTTTAGATTATATGCCCTGCCCTACCGCAAAACTGTTAGGCGCGAGATTGAACTGGCAGATATCAAAAGTGAAGATAGAATTTTAAATATCGGCTGCGGTGCTCTTCCTTTCACAGCCTATTATTTAGCTTTGCTTTCCGGAGCAAAAGTCATTGCGGTCGATATAGATGAGCAGGCACTTACAGGAGCACAAAAATCCCTGGGAAAAGCTGCCGAAAATAACGACCTGGAGCTGGAAATTAAGAACTATTCGGGCAAGCAGGCTGTGGAAAACTGTGATTTTGATGTGGTTGTAGCCGCACTGCAGACGGAAAATAAAGCGGAAATTTTGCAGCATCTTTCTCACAATAAACCAGGACAGAGCTGGAAATTTGTGGTCAGAGAGCCGCGGCCAAAGTTTGCAGATCAGTATGATTCCCTGACTGATAGTATTTCGCCCGCGGATAAAGTTAAGCAATATTTTCCTACATTTGATCGTTCGGTATTATATACAGATAAAGCAAATTTTAATTTTCAGGAGGCAGGTTAAATGCTGCCAATAAAGAAATTGATAAAACTTATCATAGCAGTCGCTATAATTGGTGCTATCCTCTGGTTTGCCGGTGAAGAAATATATTTTGCTATCTCCCGACTTTCATTTTCTGTGATATTTTTAATGATAGGCCTGCAAATACTCACTCTGCTTTTGATTGGACTGCAGTGGTGGTATATTTTTTGGCTGGACAGCGATAAAAAGGTATCCTATTTTAATATCATAAAAATAAATTTTGCCGCTAAATTTGTAGAAAGTGTAACCCCGGCCTCCAAGCTGGGCGGAGAGTCGGCCAGGATTTATATGTTCAGGCAGATAACAGGTATAAAAACGGGGAACATTCTGGCTGCAGCTGGCATGCAGAAGTCTACCACTTTTTTAGGTTTTTTCCTGCTTATGCTCCCGTTATTATCCTACTGGCCTTTTCAGCTCAACTGGTGGGAAAATATTTTTAGTACCGATATAGCCGCCGATAGAAGTTTAATTTTAATTTCCCTCTTAATAGTATCGGCAGTCTCTGCCGGGCTCATATATCTATATAAAAATTACAGCGGCCAGATTTACCACAAATTTAAAAATATCAAAAAAGACATGACCGCCAGTCTATCACGGCTTTCAAATGTTAAAAACATAAGTATACTAACATTTATTTCATTTGCTTACTGGCTTCTCTATCCGGTGAAAGTTTATATCCTGGCAAATTACATTTTTGGGGGAATTGACTTTACAACCGCAGCAGCTGCTACATTTATAGCTTACTTTGTCAGCATGATTCCTCTAAGTCCCGGAGGCCTGGGCGGGTTTGAAGCTACCATGGCCCTGGTATTGAGTCAGAATGGTCTAACCTGGCAGGCCGGCCTTTCCATTGCCTTTTTGCTGAGAATATTTACCTTCTGGCTGCCTCTTCTGCTGTCAGCACTTACCGCGCTTAATATTTCTACCAACATTTTATCGGAAAAAGCGGATCTCAATTCCTGAATAAATTTGATTTTATTTTTTGGTTAAAGTTGATTAGTCATTTCTGCGAAAAAAATCCCCGCCACTTATGGCCGAGTGAACTTATACTTTCAGTTTGTTTCCAGCCATTTAACTTATACTTTATAACTCACCAAACTTTTTTACGAAAAATATATTTGCTAATAGACTTGATAAAATTTTAAAAAAAGTGTATAATATAGTTATAAATTTCTAAATAATACAAATTATAATTTATCTGGCTTTGCTTGTTCATATTGTAAAAATAGTTACGTCTCAAGGGGGTGATGAAGGCAGGCGTTATAATGGATGTATAAAATTGTTTTTATAATTGGTCTGCGGCAGCGCAAATAGCTGCCACCTGAAAGATTTCAGGGGGAAGCTGATGCTGGATAGTAAAGACAGTGAGTAAAAGTTTTATGAGTAGGAGTTAAAATAAAATATAAAGGGTGAAGCTAAATGTTTAATAAGTTGTCTATTATATTTTTGAGTCTTGCTTTAATGTTTGTCTTCAGCTTTTCTCCTGCGGTGGCGGCAGAAAATGATGAAGGTGAAATTCCTTATGGTGGCTGGCTGGATAGTATAGTTACGGTAGAGGAAGCTTCCAGTGCAGCAGGTATAAGACAGCTTTCTACCGGATATTTGGACGTCTTTGCTGATACTATTACTCAACCTGACCTTTACGAAATGATTAGAGAAGATCCCGCGATTCAGTATTCTCAATCATTTGGGTCATATAATGAGTTATCTTTTAATCCTTCCGGACCGATTTTTCCCGAAACAGGAGAATTGAACCCGTTTGCTGTTCCCCGGGTTAGAGAAGCTATGAACTGGTTAATTGATAGAGAATATATGGCAGATGAAATCTTTGGAGGAATGGCTATTCCCAGATTATTTCCCATAACTTCGGCCTTTCCTGATTATGCCCGCATGATTGAAAAAGTTAGAGAACTGGAAGTAGAGTACTCCCACAACCCCGAAAGAGCAGAAAGAATTATTTCAGAAGAAATGGTTGAGCTGGGGGCAGAAATGGTAGATGGCGTATGGGTATGGGAAGGAAATCCGGTGGAAATCAAAGTTTTAATAAGAACGGAAGATGAAAGACTCGAAGTAGGAGATTATATTGCCGATTTACTGGAAAGAATAGGTTTTACCACACATCGTCGTTATGCCACAGCTGCTGAAGCTGCTCCTATCTGGATGAGCGGAAATCCTGCAGCTGGAGATTTTCATGTTTATACAGGTGGCTGGGTAACAACAGTGGTATTTCGTGATCAGGCGGGAAACTGGGATTTCTTCTATACTCCGCGAGGTTTGGGTTCCCCTCTCTGGCAGGCTTATCAGCCCGTAGAGGAATTTGATGAAGTTGCCCGGAGACTGGATACCAGAGATTTTACTTCTATGGAAGAAAGAGCAGAATTAATGGAACGAGCCATGGAGTTAGGTCTTGAAGATAGTGTCCGGTTATGGCTGGTAGATCGGCTGGCGGTAAATCCCTTCAGGTCTGATGTGGAATTGACTGCTGATTTAGCCGGCGGTATTTCTGGTTCCTGGTTATGGGCATATACTGCACGCAAATCAGAAGAAATTGGCGGTGAGCTCAGAGTTGGTCTTCCCAGTATTATGACCGAACCCTGGAATCCTCTTGATGGAAGTAACTGGGTTTTTGACATGATGATGATTAGAAGCACAGCAAATATGGGTTATCAGTGGGATCCTTACACTGGCCTCCACTATCCCAATCATTTTGAGAGCGCTACTGTCAGTGTAGAAGAAGGGCTGCCAGTTGACAAAACTCTGGACTGGGTAGAGCTGGAGTTTGTGGAAGGCGGTAATCAGGTTCCGGGCGATGCCTGGGCAGACTGGGATCCGGTTGAGCAGCAATTTATTACTGTGGATGAAATGTACCCTGAGGGTGTTACATCTCGACGTAAAGTAACTACTGTTTATCCGGAGGACTTTCTGGAAAAAACTTTCTGGCATGATGGAAGCCAGTTTTCAATTGGAGATATCGTCTGGTGGTTTATAAATTATTACAGTTTTGACCGGGCGGCGGAAGAAAGCGATTTCTACGATGAAGCTAAAGTAGCGGAGTATGATTCCTTTATGGATCATTTCCGGGGTTTCCGCATTATATCTGAAGACCCCTTAACAATTGAATACTACTCTGATCTTTATTATCTGGATGCAGAATGGTATATTTTCTCCGGTTTCCCTTATTATGATCAGGGGCCGGGAGCCTGGCATAATATGGCTTTAGGATATATGGCTGAAGTGGAAGAAGAAACTGCCTTTTCTTCTTTCAAAGCTGAGCGGCTTGATGTTGAGCGTTTAAATATGATTGGCGGCCCCACCCTGGATATTATGGAAAAACATCTGAACAGGGCTATGGAGAATAATATACTACCCTATGCTGAAGTAATGGGGGAATTTGTCAGTGAACAGGAGATCGCAGACAGATATGAAAATTTACAGGCCTGGTATGAAAACCGCGGACATTTCTGGCTGGGCACCGGCCCTTATTATTTAGAAAGTGCCCGTCCAGTTGAAGGAGTTATTAATTTGGCCAGAAATGAACTCTACCCCTATCGTGCTGATCGCTGGGATGTTTTTGTAGAACCCAGAGTACCTGAAGTTAATTTGAGTGGTCCGGGTGCTATCATGATGGGAGACGAAGTTGCTTTTGATTTAGAAATTACTTTTGATCATGAACCCTATCTTAGCGAAAATCTGGACTCCGTTCTGCTGTTAATTTTCGATGAAAATGAAGACCTTGTGGCTTCTCAAAGGGCTGTTATGATTGAAGAAGGACATTGGCAGGTTAATGTCGATGGCGAAACAACAGAAAAGCTTAGAACCGGTGCTACAACTGTTGAAGCTGTAGTGACTTCTCACCTGGTAGCAACTCCGGTTATTGAGTCATTAAGAGTTATCACTTTCTAAGTTAATTTAAAAAACGTGGGGGTTGATTTTTTACCCCCACGATTATTTATGTTTTCATTTATTATGCAAGCCACTTATTATAAAAGTTCCTGCGTTTTTGTGAGCTTAACTAATCAATTTTGCTTTAATTATTTACGGTGTGATATATTTAATCCGCCATATGTAAAAAATTTATTTTATCAAAGAATTTTAGTTATCTTTTTCTTAATCTTCTGCTCCTCAAAGGGTTTTACAATGAAATCTTTTGCACCTGCTTCCAGTGATTTCATCACCATATCTTTTTGCCCCATGGCACTCACCATTAATATTGCAGTCCCATTATTCTTTTCACTTATCTTTTCCGCTGCTTCAATGCCATTTACCTCAGGCATAGTTATATCCAGTGTTATTAAATCGGGTTTTTCTTCTTCGTGTTTTTCTATAGCAACCCTGCCATCTTCAGCATGAATTATATTATCCTCTTCAAATCCCATATCGGTTAGTATTTGTTCTAAACTGTGACGCATGAATAATTGATCGTCAGTAATCAAAACTTTCTTATCTGCAAGACCGTTATCAACCGTATTATCGTATTTTTGTTGTGTTTTGCCTGTATCCTTTTCCTCAGGAAGTTTTTCCGAAATTTTATCCGTTTTAATCGTAATATCCAGCCGTTTCTGCAGATCAATTAAATTTCCTGTCTCGATCAGCTTAACAACCGGTCTCCGGGGAAAGTTCTTATTTTGCGCATAAACTATGGCTCTTTTGTTATTGCTCAGCAAAACCTCTGTGCCGTTGGGGTAAAGAACAATATACTGCATAAAACCTTTGATGATTCTGGGATCAAATTTTTGGTTACTCTGAGCGATCATCCATTGTGCGGCCTGAGTTACTGACCATCTTTCTCTATAGGGGCGATCACTTGTTAAGGCATCCAGGCAGTCAGCCACTGAAACTATACGGGGAAATATATGGATATCTTCACCTTTTAAGCCGGCCGGATATCCGCTGCCATCATAATTCTCATGATGAGATTTAACTGCTCTGAGCGAAGTGGTGGGTATCATATAGTCATATTCTCTAAATTTTTCGTAACCTATTTGTGGGTGCTGCTTAATAACACTCCATTCTTCCTCATTTAAATCTTCCGGTTTATTAAGTATTTCCTCTGGAATTCCCAGTTTTCCCAGGTCATGAAGCAGGGCACCTATTGCCAGATTCTCAATCTTCTTTCTGTCGAATTCTATAAAGTCTAAGTTTCTGGCAATGATGATTGATAAAACGGTAACATTAACAGAATGAGTAAAAAGGTAATTGTTAATGGTTTTCATATCATAAAGGCTGACTATAATGTCATCTCTATTTAATATTTCTTCAATTATATCTTTTACAACTTCTGGAGTTTCACTGAAAGTTTCACTAAACATCTGGTTGTTTTCTTCTAAATTTTCCGAGAAATTTTTCAGGGTAGCCTGAGCATTTTGCCTGGTCTCTTCTCTAACTGCTTCATTAATCTCTATATCTTCTGATATGTCGTCTTCAATATAGATATAAGAAATACCTAGTTCTTCTAATTTATCCTTAAATCTTGTTAAATTATCCTGCCCCTTACATAAAAGATAACGATGTCTGTCTATAATAGGTTTGGCCAGTACCATATCGTCATCTAGCTCATCTATATGCACTAACCTCATTTTTTCACCTCCTGCTTACATTACGTAGTGTCAAAAAGTTTACTGAATTATCATTAAACATAGCAAATTCATATAGTAAATACATATTGACAGGATATCAACACACCAAATGATTTTCAAGTAAGAAAATTAATATATTACCCAATAAGCTTAATAAAAACTATTATAGATAAATTTTTTGTAATTTTATCAAGTTGATTATATAATGTAAAAAAAGATTATAAAATAATTTTATAGTTTCAGCCGGTGCGGTCCCTGCACTTTTTCAAATG
>CAYOFJ010000111.1:0-6730 GCA_964403065.1 uncultured Halanaerobiaceae bacterium
CGGCAAAATGGTCCAGCACACATTGACCACAGCCATGACACATTTCTTCCCATTCACCGGTAGCACTTGTACGACCGTAAAAAGTTGTATCCAGCCCGGGTAAAATTAAGGTTTCGGGAAATCTTATAGCTAAATGCTGCACCCCAATACCACAGGCCAGAGATAATATAACATCGTTTTCCTCAATTCTTTCCTCTATGGTATCTATAAATTCATCATCACACTGCCGTTTGATAGCATCAGCTGCAACATCCACATCCTGATCATTCTGCCTGTGATAAAGTGAAAGAAGATCCCGCAGGGATTTCGCTTCTCTTTCCCCTCCGGCCAGACTTACAGTGACACAGGTACCACAGCCAATTATAAGCAGATCATTCATATCTTCCGGCAGCATATCTTTTATTTCATCAACATCTTTCCGTTCTCCAACAATCATTGGCTAACTTCCCCCTTCCATTCCTGCAAAAAAGCACTTAAATCTTCTGTCATACGGGGAGAAAGGCGACGATACTGCAGACGAGAACTATCAAGATCTAACTTTTCCATATCTTCTTTAGCTTTATTTATTACCTGTTCACATCTATCATGCCCCGTTAGATGTTTACAGGCCTCAGAAATACAGCCCAATACCAGCAGGTCACTATCATTATCAGCCAGCCTGCCGAAGATATTCTCTCTTTTGACAGTACTTACACAGGGGACTTCTTCCACCTGTACACCGGCCAGAGGGTCGGTTTCTGCTTTGTCCCTGGCTATAGCAGCAGAATTTTCGCATATTATCACCTGTGTTCCCTCCAGCAGTTGTGTTTCCTCTTCACCACTGCGAGTGATGGCCCCGGCCGGACAGCGGCTGATACATAAATTGCAGGCCTGACAGGCTTTGGACATAATTGTCATGGAATTAAGTTCATCATCACGCTGTACTGCTCCATGTGGGCAAACTCTATGACAGGTATAGCAGACTACACATTTTTGGTCATCAATTTCTCTCTCTTCCTCATCAATTTCTTCTACACCCTGCAGATTTCTGCTGACTTCAGCCAGCGTAAAATCTATCTCTTCTTGTTGATAGGTGAGAGCATTAGGACCTCTAGCGCCCCCTAAAACATATACTCCTCTTTTTCCCGATAAACTTGGCTGTAAATATACATTTTGTTTCTGCAAATAACCGGATTCATCCTGTTCTATATTAAATATTTTAGCCAGCCTATCAGTTTCCGGAGCAGGTTTTAATTCCGGAGCTAAAACGAGGTCACCTGAAACTTCCAGCTCCAGATCTTCCCTGCTGTATTTTATACTGTCTTCGTCTATTTCCAGCTCTCCCAGATCATGTTTGAGAAAAATTATTTCCTGTCGCCGGGCTTCCTCATAGAGTTCATCATTTTCTTCCATAAAGCGCATTGCTTTATAGAAATAATATATTTCTCTCTGAGCATCTTTTTCCCGGGCAGAAAGTGCCGTCTGCAGTCCCCATTTGCTCACTGCAGCAGCAGATAGTTCAGGATAATCCTGAATAATAATCAGAGGTTCCTCACTTTCTTCATCCAGCACCGGATCAAGTTCATCATGCAGCGAATAACAATCTTCTACAGGCAGTTCCTCCTGAAAAGGAAGATTAATAACAATATTTTGGGCCTTAATTTGCCCATTTTCCTCACTGCCATTTTTCTTTAAAGCAAGAGTGAAATTTCCTATTTCCCCCCGACAGCTGCTTAGTTTTTCCGGGGCAACAGTTACAGAGTCGAGATTATCGCACTCCAGGGGCTGCCCTACAAATGCTACTTCATACTGGTTCTGTGACCCTGACATCAGATTACCTCCTTTTTTCCTTCCTGTAAGCCCAATTGAAAAATTGCTTTCTTCTGTTTAGGATAAGGTCTGCTCCACTTTATTATCTAAAATTCGATAAGCCACTTCCCGACTTTCAGCAACAGTAGTAGCACTATCTCCTGGACTGGTAATGGTACCAGCCAGATAAATTCCCGTTTCCTCTTCCGGCCATATAGGCCTGAGAAATCCATCATCGGTCTGCTGCAAATTAAAAATTCTGGCCCATCTTTCATGTGAGGCGCCAGCATGTATGCCTTCTGAAAGCACCAGTAAATCTGTTTCTAAAGTTTCCATCTTGCCCTCTTTTTGATTTTCATAATGGATCAATAAATTATCAGCTTTTTCTTCCAGACGCAGTGGTTTACAGTTGTAATAATCAATATCCTGTTCCTCCAGATCAGCAAAAGAAAGATTAACCAGAAATCCAGCTTCCTGCATATCGATAAAGAACATGCTTATATCCATCTCGGGGAAATTATGCCTGAGAACCTGAGCCATTCTATAATTATAACCACAGCAAACCCTGGAACAATAACGCGCCTTTTCTCTTATACTGCGTGAACCGTTACACTGAAGAAAAACTGCTGATTCCGGCTGAAAACCAAAGTTCATCTCCAGTGACTCTTCACACAGCTGATCTTTCCTTTTTTCCAGCATATCTTCAAAATCACTGGCCCAAACAATTCTCTCGTCGTTAAAAATTTCAGGTGTACCCGTTTCCAGTTCGGACCAGCGCACATGTCCGGTAGCAAGGACAATATCCGAAAGATCAGAAATAACTTTTTCACCATCCTGATCTTCAATGACAAGACTATAATCCTCGTCTTCCAGACAATCACGAACAGTCGTCTCTAGTTTTACATCTACTTTTTCGCTCACTTTAACTTCATTAAAGATACTGTCAACCAAACACATATTGCATTTTGTACAGGTGTCAGTTGCTTTACAGCCGTAATTCTTAATATTACCTCCCAGTTCCTCATCTTTTTCCAGCAGCAGCACGTCTTCACCAGCATCTGCCAGTTCTGTAGCTACTGTGCATCCTGCTATACCGCCACCGATGACGCCAATTCTTGACATATTCTTCTCTCCTTCCAATAAAGCAGAGTGGTTTATACTTGCAATTAACCTTAAGGCAAAAATAAACTAGAGCTTCACATAACTCCAGAATAATATTATATTTTAAAACTCTCAATGATACATTCTATATAGCTTTAACTATACCTGCCTAGGAAAAAGTAATTATTCACAATTTCCTATAATTGCTGATGATTTTTGAATTCTACTCTCCCCTGGGGCGGCCGACAGCCGAAAAATCCAGGCGAGTTTCCAAAAAGATGCCATCCTCCTTTTTTCTGCCAGCAACTTTTCCATAAACATCTTCCCGCTCATAATCAACCTGAATATTTTTGCCACCAGATCTCTCTGCTTTTTTTCTAATATAGGAATTCCCCAGCTCAACAGCCTTAGCAACCGCTTCTTCATATTCTTTAATATTAAGCTTTTGTTCGGGTGTATGAATAAGATAACCCACATTAACTTCATCTGGTTTAACCATTATTGTCGCTCGTTCAATTATTTTACCCATCACTGTTCCTACAGCATTTGCTACTTCAGAAACCTCGGGCAGTTTAAGTTCAGCATTTAATTTTTCTGCTACGGGCGGGAAATAAGCTTTAACAGGTGCACCAACTCCAACCATAGGTACATTAAGCTGACAAACCGTTGACAGCAATTCTTCCTTCTCCTGGGCCAGCAGTCTCTCTATCATGAACTTCATTTCTCTGCTGGTAAAATCCAATTCCTGTTCCTTACTGATAATAGCTTCTATAACTAAAAACGCAATCCTGCTATATATTTCCGATAAAATCTCCTGGGCAAGGTCGGTAACTTCTTTCCCACATCTTTCAGCCATAACCTGTAAAGCAGTTTCAGCCGCTTCTACATTCCAGCGCTCAAATTCACCCTGCCAGTGAAGAATATCGGTAGGGGTAAGTGAAGCTCTATGCAGACATCCTACCTTTACCAGCTGCTCCCAGGGCAGCACTTCCGCATCCTGATCAAGTTTACGTCCCAGCTCCCAGATAGTATGAGGTTTAAATTTGAGAACCTCAAGCAGCTGCTCCTGGCGGGAATTTAATTCCATGCGCTCGGGTTCAGATATATACACCAGAGCTGAAACAGGCTGATAACTATGGGTATAAGGAGACCTGGTTCTGATTTTATTCAATTCCTGAATCAAATGCGGATGTTTATGAGCAGCCCAGCTCAGAGGAAAAACCCTCTGAGGACCTATATTAATTTCCCCTTCAGGAGAGACCTCAACCAGGCTGTCTCCCCCCAGACCTATAGTTGTTATATCGGCGGCTTTAACCCTGGTATGCCAGCCACCAACTTCAGCCCCTTCGGGATTGATTTTTGGGGAACCATCCTGTAAAAGAGCCAGATCTGTAGTTGTTCCTCCCATATCAATAATTACGCCGTCGTCAATATTGGCCAGATGCCTGGCTCCCACTACACTGGCTGCCGGTCCAGAAAGTGAAGTTTCCACCGGTCTTCTTTTAGCTTCCTCGGTACCAATTAAACTGCCATCTCCCCGCACTACCATTATGGGAGCATTTATCCCCCAATCTTCCACCAGTTTTTCTACACTGGCAATTAAATTGGTTATAAGTGGTAGTAAACGAGCATTAAAAACCGCTGTAACTGCCCTCTCTTGAAAACCGAGATCACTGGTCAGCTGATGGGCAGCGACAACAGGACAACCAGTTTCCTGCCTGATGATTTCCAGAGCTTTTTGTTCCTGAACAGGATTCCTAACGCTTAAATATCCACAAACTGCAAAAGCATCAACTTCTCCCTGCATTTTTTTTAAAGCTGATTTTAATTCTTCGGAGTCTAATTCTTCTTTTATCTCTCCTTTTATAGTACAACCCCCGGCGATAACCTCCTGTTCATCAGCAGGCAGCGGTTCATCAGGTTCAAAACCCAGTAAAATTGCCCCCACTGCCGCTCCCTGACCCTCCACAATAGCATTAGTGGCCAGAGTTGTGGAAACTGAAACCAGATCTATCATCCGGGAGTCGATTTCCTGTTCAGAAAGCAAATTAGAAAGACAGTTTTCAATTGAAGCAGTCAAATCTTCCCGGGTGGTAATAGTTTTTGTAGTTTTTAAAATTTCTTCAGTGTTTAAATCAATTATAACTCCATCTGTAAAAGTGCCGCCAGTATCGATTCCTAAAGCCAGTTCTGACATTATATGTCCTCCTCTAACACCGGGTAAAAAAATATAGCAAAATTTAAACGGAATTGATTAATTCCCGCCGCTATCAGGCGGCGGGAATATCTTTTTTATAAGATTTCATCCTCGGCTCTCTGCACAATTTCATTAAGTCTCCTGCTGACTGCATCGGGAAGAGGTTCCGGCTCATAATTTTCCAGAATATCGAGAACCTTGTCGTGAGCCCGATCATAAAGAGTTCTTTCACCGTCAGCTTTCCAGTTATCATAAAACTTACGCTCGAATAAATCGGGATACCAGGTTTCTTCCTGGAAGTGTTCGCGAGTGTGTTCCTCTCCCAGAAAATGACCGCCCGGACCAACCTTATCTATAACGTCTGCTCCCAGCTTTTCCGGAGTAACTTCAATTCCCTGAACAATACGTCGGGCAAAACCAATTAAATCATCACTAATTACCAGATTTTCCAGAGAAGCACAGTTACCATGTTCTATATAACCAACATCGTGATTGAGGTTGGCGCCTGACTGGGCAGTAGTTACAATAGAAAGAGCATCCTCAATAGCTGCCTGTTCATCAACAATTTTAGAGTCAGTACATCCACAGGTACCGAACATGGGAATATCTATATAATTGGAAACATCTGCCAGAGCTGCCTGCATTAGATGAAATTCAGGTGCACCATAGGAAAATACAGTTGTATTCATGTCCATTATGGTAAATACTCCACCCATTACAAAGGGGTTGCCTCTATTTACCTGCTGATTTAAAACCAGGCCGCTGAGACTTTCAGCCAGACCTGTGGCCATCGCCCCGGCCAGAGTTGCAGGAACAGTACCACCTGCCATGATACAGGGAGTGTAAACAACTGGCAGCGATTTTTTACCGGCCAAAACCAGCTTTTGGGCGGCATCTTCAGCATGCTGTAATGGTGAAATCGGTTCAGCATACAGAGTCATGAAAGGATTTTCTCGCAGCTCAGCTTCCCCACCGGCTACAACCTCACACATTTCTATTATATCGCCATATCCTTTAGCATCATTAGCAGTTATAACAATCGGTTTAGAGGTATTTTCCACCATGGCCTGGAACTGATGCCGATCATAAACCGGCTGGGGTACATCCTGAACTATTCCCAGGGACATGACAAAATCCAGGTTTTCCAGGGCATCAATGGTTTTAGTTGCCATTGTTACAGTTTCTTTGCTGGTAGTGACCCTTTCTCCTGTATGAGGATTTCTAAAGTGAGGTGTATCAGAACCGGTGCCGAAATAAGCATTATTACCCGCCAGTTCCATAACGCGTTCTTTGGTACGGCTGTTGCTCAAAGTAACTTTTCTGGGCGCATTCCTGATAGCTTCTTCTACCAGTTTACCGGGAACTCTAACATTATTTCCTTCAACATAACAACCAGCATCTTTCATAATATCAACAGCTTCTTCATCATGATATACTACACCGGTTCTTTCCAGAATTTCCATGGAAG
This sequence comes from uncultured Halanaerobiaceae bacterium, assembly GCA_964403065.1. Taxonomy (GTDB): domain Bacteria; phylum Bacillota; class Halanaerobiia; order Halanaerobiales; family Halarsenatibacteraceae; genus Halarsenatibacter. The sequence continues at coordinate 6,555 of CAYOFJ010000111.1, forward strand.
CTTCCAGAATCTTATCTATCTGGTCCTCAGTCAGCACCTCCAATTTGGTTCCATTTATGGTCTTATAACTAGCTTTTTTCATTATTATAAACCCCCCACCTAGATTTATTAAACCATATCCTGAACTAAGTCTTTAGCGGAAGCGGCATCAGGTGCCCAGCCATCTGCTCCTATAT
>CAYOFJ010000112.1:0-694 GCA_964403065.1 uncultured Halanaerobiaceae bacterium
TGGAATAATAAAATTGGAGTTCCTGAGGAAAGAATTGTGAGGCGGGGAATGGATGAAAATTTCTGGCAAATTGGAACCGGACCCTGTGGACCATGTTCTGAGATACATCTGGATAGGGGTGAAGAATATGGTGATGCTCCTGTGGAAGAACTGTCAGATGAAACGCTGGAAAGAGAAGGGGATAGATTTCTTGAACTGTGGAATTTAGTTTTTACCCAGTATGATTACACAAATGAAGGTGAATATGTGGAACTGCCCCAGAAAAATATTGATACCGGAATGGGCCTGGAAAGAACTGCGGCAATTTTACAGGGAGTAGATTCAAATTTTGAAATTGATATTATTTATCCCCTTATCCAGGAAGTAAGCCAGCAAACCGGCTATAATTACGAAGAGAGCGAAGAGATAAAAGTGGCATTTAGAGTAATTGCGGATCATATTCGAGGTGTGACTATGGCGGTTTTTGATGGTGTTATTCCTTCTAACGAAGGGCGGGGATATGTCCTCAGGCGTCTATTAAGACGAGCCTCGCGCTATGGTCGTGAGCTTGGATATGACGAACCATTTCTTTATTCTCTGGTAGAAAAAGTAATAGAAGTTATGTCCGGAGGATACCCGGAACTGTCAGAAAGAAAAGAATTTATTGAAAAGGTTGTAAAGGCAGAAGAGGAGAGCTTTTTGAGAACTCTGGAGG
>CAYOFJ010000112.1:704-6614 GCA_964403065.1 uncultured Halanaerobiaceae bacterium
TGGAGATCATAGATGATTTAATTACAGAAATGAAGCAGGAAAATAAGAAGCAATTAGATGGCCAGCAGGCTTTTGAACTTTATGATACGTATGGCTTTCCGCTTGATCTGACCAGGGATAGATTGGCCGAAGAGGGTCTGGAAGTAGATGAAGAAGGTTTTAAGGAAGCCATGAAAGAACAGAGAAGACGTGCCCGGCAGGCCAGAACAGAGGGTGGATTTGCCGGAGGAGAAGTTGAGGTTTATGAAGAAATTCTGGAAGATATGAGGGAAAAGCCTGAATTTGTGGGATATAATAAATTGCAGGAAACTTCGGAAGTCAAAGCCGTAATCAAAGATGGTGAAAAAGTTGAGAGTTTGAGCTCCGGCGAGGAAGGAGAAGTAGTATTAGCCACTACCCCATTTTATGCTGAATCGGGTGGGCAAATTGGTGACAGTGGTTTAATATTTAAGGAAAATGAGCTGAATGTTAAAGTAAAAGACGTAAAAGATTTTATTGGTATGCCGGTTCATCAGATTGAAGTAGAGAAGGGAAATATCAATTCAGGAGAAGAGGTCAAAACAGAAGTTAATGAAGATTTAAGAAATGCCACTGCCCGCAATCACACTTCCACTCATTTGCTGCATCAGGTTTTGATGGATGTGCTTGGTGATCATGTGAATCAATCGGGTTCTTTAGTCTCACCAGAAAGACTTCGTTTTGATTTCACTCATTTTGATAAATTAAGTGAAGAAGAGATAAAAGAAATAGAAGATAGAGTCAATCTACAGATATTAAAAAACAGGGATGTTAAAGCCAAAATAACTTCGGTGGAAGAAGCCAAAGAGATGGGTGCTCAAGCTTTATTTGAAGAAGAATATGGTGAAGAAGTTAGAGTTATTGAGGTGGATGATTTTAGCCTGGAATTATGTGGGGGCACACATGTTACTGCTACTGGTGATATTGGCTTATTTAAAATTGTCAATGAGAGCAGTATAGCGGCAGGTGTGCGTAGAATTGAAGCTGTAACTGGTATGAAGGCTTTAAATTATTTGAGAGACAAAGAAAAAAGAGTAGAAACAATTTCAGATAAATTAAACACTAACCCTGATAAAATAGCAGAAAGAATAGATCAGCTTCTGGCAGAAAAGAAAGACCTGGAGAAGGAAATAAGTTCTCTGCAGGATAGAATAGCGGCCAAAAAAGCTAAAGAGCTTCTAAATCAGCAGGAGAACATTAACGGAGTACCGGTTATCATATCAAATGTCAAAGGTGCTTCCCAGGAGACCATTCGCTCCTTAAGTGATGAATTGATGGAAAAAGTTGATAGTGGGATTATAATTCTTGCCAGCACGGGCGAGGAAAAGGTTTATTTAGTTGCCAGGGTAAGTTCTGATTTAATTGAAAAAGGTTATAAAGCTGGAGATTTAGTAGGAGAAATTGCACAAGAAGTTGGCGGTGGAGGTGGTGGTCGACCAGATATGGCTCAGGCTGGTGGCAGTCAGCCTGAAAATCTTGACAGAGCTTTTAGTAAAGCCCGGGAGATAATTAATCACGATGATTAATCAGGTCTGAATCGGGGCTATATTGAGAAATCAAGTGGGATCCAGGAGAGGGTGAAAATCATGAAAAACAAAAGTAATGATTTTGGTGATGAAACTGTAAAGTTTGATTTTGAGATTAGTGAAGAGATTACTGAAGTGAGTTATATTTTAAGAAAAGTTTATGAAGCTTTAGAAGATAAAGGTTATAACCCGGTTAAACAAATTGTGGGATATCTGATTTCTGGAGATCCGGCTTATATCACCAGCCATAAAAACGCCAGGACAATGATTCGTTCTGTAGATAGAGATGATATTTTAGAGGAATTGATTCGTGAATATTTAGATGAAACTTTTAAAGAAGAGAATGAAAATCTAGAAATTCAGGAATAAGTTATTTGATTTTTCCCGGCCGGAAAAGCCGGGGTTTATTTTTTTGGGGATAATAATGTTCGAAATTGCCCTTGCAATGAATTCCACGGGAAGGTATAATGAATTACTAGAAAAAATTTAATAATATTGAGGAGTTTAAATTGCGTATTATAGCTTTAGATTATGGAGACAGCAGAATAGGAGTAGCAATAAGTGATGAATTATGCATAACCTCACTTCCTCTTACCACTATAGATAATAGTGGTTTTGAGGATGTTTTAGAGAGAATTGAGGGATTAATTGATAAATATGATGTGGAAGAAATTGTGGTGGGTTTGCCTCTCCATATGGATGGTAGCTCTGGAGAGAGAGTAGAAGTTACCAGAGAGTTTGTTAGCAGATTAAGACAAAAAATTTCTGTGCCGATTTTTCTTTTTGACGAAAGGTTAAGCAGCGCGGAAGTTGAAAGAGTTTTACTGGAAGCAGATTTGAGTCGAGAGAAAAGAAGACAAAAAAAAGATAAACTGGCAGCTTCATTGATATTAAGAAGATATTTAGAATCTCATAAAGGAGGAAAAAATTCATATGAGTGAGGTGGAAGAAGGTCAATACTGGTATGATCCTGATAATAAAGAACTGGTTATAGAAATTAATGATGAGGAGACCAGATTTTATTTTCAGGATAAGTTTGAAATTGAAGGAGAAAACTATTGTCTTCTTTCCCCTTCTGAGAACACTGAAGATAAAGGGGATGAAGAGGAAAGTGTTTTGATTATGAAGGTTATTGAAGAAGATGATGAGGAACTATTAAAAATAATTGAAGATGATGAGGAATTTGAGAAAGTTTGTCGGTACTATTATGAGAGAGAAAAGTGATATTTTTCTTTCGAGGAGATGTAAATTTTGAAAAAGACTGCTATAATATTTTTAGCTTTACTATTATTATATACAGCTTATCTCTGGCAGGATTATCATAATCAACCCACCGAAGAATGGCGGCGGTCTCCTGAAGAGGCTAGAATTATAACTATAGAACAGGGCTCCTCATTAAGAGAAATATCTTCTTTGTTAAGATCTGAGGGGGTTATTAGGTCAGAGTATCTGTTTAAGGGTTACGTTTATTTAAAAGGAAAACAGGCTGATCTGCAGGCAGGCTCCTATCGTTTTGCCAGGGAAGTAAAGGTAGATGAAATTGCCCACAAAATTAGCAGTGGGAAAGTAGCTGATGAACAAATAACGATTCCAGAAGGTTTCACTTTAGAACAAATTGCTCATAGAGTTTCTGAACATCTGCCTATAGAAGCAGAAGAATTTTTAGACACTATTGAAAATAACGATTGGAACAGGGAATACCTTCCGGACAGAGAGAATGTAGAGTGGAAATTGGAAGGTTATTTGTATCCTTCTACTTATAATGTGCATTATAATATATCACCAGAGGATTTAATAACAATAATGTTGAATAGATTTGAAAATGAATGGCTGGAAAAATTAAGGCAAAGTTATCTGCAGAATGAGAATGATCTTACTGTTAATGAGCTGGTTACTATTGCTTCTATGGTAGAAAGAGAAGCTAAGTTAATAGAAGAGAAGCCATTAATTGCAGGAGTGATTTATAATAGACTGGAAAATGAAATGAAATTGCAAATTGATGCCAGCGTTCAATATGCTCTACCTGAAAGGAAGGAAAGGTTATTATATAGAGATTTAGAAATTGAGTCCGATTATAACACATATTTAAATTTTGGTTTACCTCCGGGGCCGATTGCAAATCCTGGCGGCAATTCTCTGCAGGCAGTGTTGGAGCCGGAAGAATCTGATTATCTGTTTTATTTTGCCCGGCCTGATGGCAGCCATGTTTTTACTGAATCTTATCAGGAACATTTGAGACAACAGAGGATTTTAACGGATTAGTTTTAGAATTTGGCGTTTTAATATAACTGGGAGGAAGGAATTATGGATTTACCAGAATTACTAGCTCCAGCAGGGAACTTAAAAAAGTTAAAAGTAGCTCTGGATTATGGAGCAGACGCGGTTTATTGTGGGGGAAAAGAATTTGGCTTAAGAGCAACAGCGGAAAATTTGAGCAGAGATGAAATGGAAAAAGCCAAAGAATACGCTCATCAACGCAGCAAGAAAATATACGTAACGGTTAATACCATACCTCATAATTCAGAACTGGATAAAATAATAGATTATTTGAAATTTTTAGAAGAGATTGCAGTAGATGGGGTGATTATTTCTGACCCGGGTGTTTTGCACCTGATTTCACAGAAAAATATCGATGTTCCTATACATTTGAGTACTCAGGCCAACACGGTCAACTGGGCTTCCGCAAATTTTTGGGCGGAACAGGGTTTGAAAAGAATAATATTGGCCCGGGAGCTCTCCCGGCAGGAAATAGCAGAAATTGTTGAAAAAACAGATGTTGAACTGGAAATGTTTATTCATGGAGCTATGTGTATTTCATATTCAGGCCGCTGTTTGCTGAGCAACTACATGACTGGCCGGGACGCTAACCGCGGAGAATGTGCTCAGCCCTGCCGCTGGAAATATAGGCTGGTAGAACAGGAAAGACCTGACCAATATTTTCCCGTAACTGAAAGTGAAGAGGGAACATATATATTGAACTCTCGCGATTTAAATTTGCTGGCAAGAATTCCAGAGGTTGTGGAAACAGGAGTGGATTCTTTAAAAATTGAGGGTAGAATGAAGAGCCCCAATTATGTAGCTACGGTGACAGCTGTTTATAGAGCCGCTCTTGATTATTATGATAATCAACCTGAGGATTATGTATTGAAAGAAAAATGGCAGAGAGAATTGGAGAAAATAAGTCATAGACCTTATACCAGAGGATTTTTTGAGGGTTCTCCCGGGGTTGAAGGTCAAAATTATGAAAGTTCAAGTTATATTAGAAATTATAGATTTTTAGGTATAGTACAGGGATATCAACCAGAATCTAGACTGGCAATAGTAAAAGTTAAAAATAAATTTTCTTTAAATGAAGAGATTGAAATCTTCGGTCCTGACTGTAAAGTAATCAAGCAAAATGTTAAAAAAATTTATGGTAGTGAGGGCGAGGAAATTGAAGAAGCCAAGCATCCGGAGAGTTTAGTTAAATTGCAGGTAGAAGAAGATGTGGGCGAGAATTATATAATTAGGCGGGAAAAAGATGGAGAATAATAAAACTTTTAGGCCTCCTGAGGATACAATTAAAATTATTGCTAGAGTTCCGCAGGAGGAACTTGTTTTCGTTGATATGATATTTAAATCTTATGAAGGTATTGCCATGTTGACTCTTGATGAAGGTGGGGACGGAATAATTAAACTGGATGTAACCCCGGGGACATATGATTTAGTCATGGATGTTTTGAATGATTTGAACAAAAAATTTTCTGTTGAAATTATTAAAGATAAAATGAATGATTGATTTATTAATATATGTTAGAGGCAGGGCAGATAAAATTTATGTTGAAAAATTTTAGGCCTGACAGGAAAATATCAACTATTACAGATATAAATTTAGAAGAATTAAAGCAAAACCAACTTATTGGTTTAATTATAGATATTGATAATACCATTATGCCTTATGGAGAACAGGATATACCGGAAAATATAAAAAAATGGCTTGAAACAGCAGATGCTATGAATTTTAGGATTTATTTTCTATCTAATACTATGCAGGACCGGGCAAATTATGTAGAAGAAACATTAGGCTACCCTGCTTGCTCTCATTCCCTGAAACCCCGAAAGAAATGTTTCTATCAGGCCCAAAAATATTTTGGTCTTGCTGAAGAAGAAATAGTGGTGATAGGAGACCAAATTTTCACAGATATTTTCGGAGGGAATCGAGCGGGTTTTAATACTATATTAGTGGAGCCTTTAAATAATAAAGATTTTATACTTACGAAATTTTTTCGTATGCTGGAAAATTTTTTCAGGTAAAATTGGTTGTAGATGAGGTGATTTAATTTTGCTTAAAAGATCAAGGGAAAGTTCAGTTAAGAACAAAGCTGTA
>CAYOFJ010000113.1:0-6604 GCA_964403065.1 uncultured Halanaerobiaceae bacterium
AAGTAAAGAGGGGCTGCTGCGAGACAATGATATTTTTGAAATGATTGATAAGTGGGCTGGAGATAACCGCGAGGAAGCTATAAAAATTTATAGACGTTTAGTCAAAGAGAAGGGTAATATGTTAATTATTACTATGATACAGAGACAGCTTAGATTGCTCCTTTCAGTTAAAGAGTTGCGAAAAACGTATTCCAGTCCCAAAAAGGTTGCAACTGAGCTGGGTGAGCATCCTTATTCTATCAAACAATGTTTTAAACAGGAGAAAAACTTTAGCAGGGAGGAATTAATTGACTCTTTGCGAGGCTTATTAAAAGCAAACCGAAGGATAGTAAAAGGTGTTTATGTTAATAAAGAAGATCCAATTGAAGATTTTCTGCTGGAATAAAAATTAAATATAAAAAGCTTATCCTATTTTGAGGATAAGATTTTTGAAATGATAGTTTAATTGAATTTGTGGGTTGATTTTTCCGTTTGTGACAACTTTTCATTTAATTTACGATGAAGTTTTGATTTTCTTCTTGCGGCTCTTTTTTTAGGCAATATGTTGCGGCCTGCGGCTTTGTCAAGAATTTTGAAAGCATGAGAAAGTGCTTCTTCTGCTTTCTCTTCATCACCTGTTTCAAGAGTAGTTTCAAAGTTTCTCAGTGCTTCTTTAACAGAGTCTTTCCATTTTTTATTATATTCTCTGTTTCTTTGGTCAACTCTGATTCTTTTTTCAGTGTTAACTTTTAAAGTTGGCATTTTTACAGCACCTCCCTGTCATCTGTTCAATAAATATAAATAAGTATTAATAATTTAGTTTATTTTATTTTTTGTTTACATCATATTAAATTTTACCAGAGAATCAAATAAATTGCAAATGACTTTCCTAAAGTTAATGTAGATTGCAACAAGGAGGAATAGTATGAACGAGATAGAAAAAATCAGGAATTTTTGCATCATTGCCCATATAGATCATGGCAAATCAACTCTTGCTGATAGGATACTAGAAAGAACTAATATGGTGGAAGATCGAGAAATGCAAGATCAATTTCTGGATAGCATGGATTTAGAAAGAGAGAGAGGAATTACAATAAAAGCTCAGGCTATAACACTCCCCTACAATGATCATACTTTAAATCTGATTGATACACCTGGACATGTCGATTTTACCTATGAAGTATCACGCAGTTTAGCGGCCTGTGAAGGAGCTTTATTGGTAATTGATGCAGCACAGGGGGTTGAGGCTCAAACGATGGCCAATATTTATCTGGCCTGGGAGAATGATTTGAAGATAATACCCGTTATAAATAAAATGGATCTTCCTTCTGCTGATCCTCAGGCTGTAAAGGAACAGTTAATTGAAATGGAAATAGATCCAGATGAGGCTATACTGGCCAGTGCGAAAGAAGGAGAGGGCATTAATAAAATTTTAGATGCTGTAGTTGAGAGAATTCCTCCCCCCGGGGGAGATTTTGATGATCAAACTAAAGCGCTCGTATTTGATTCTATTTATGATTCTTATCGCGGAGTGGTACCACATATTCGGATTGTACAGGGTTCCTTAACCCCAGGAGATAAAATTAAGTTAATGGCCAGCCAGAAAGAATATGAAGTAGAAGAAGTGGGAATATTTACACCGGCTATGAAAGAGACTGATAGATTAGGGCCTGGAGAAGTGGGATATTTGATGGCTAATATCAAAAATATTCGTAATTGTAGGGTTGGTGATACTATAACCAGGGCAGATAATCCAGCACCTAATCCTTTGCCAGGATATAAAGAAGTTAAACCAATGGTATTTTCCGGGCTTTATCCAGCGGATAATGACGATTATCAGTTTTTGGAAGATGCTTTGGAAAAATTGCAGTTGAATGACGCGGCTTTAACTTTTGAACCTGAAAGTTCGGCTGCACTGGGATATGGTTTTCGTTGTGGTTTTTTGGGCTTGCTTCATATGGAAGTAGTTCAGGAAAGGTTAGAAAGAGAATATGATCTTGATTTAGTTACTACTGCTCCCAGTGTGGTTTATAAAATAACTAAGAGTGATGGAGAAATTATTGAAATAGATAATCCAGCTCATTTTCCCGAGCGAAATGAAGTCGAAAAAGTTGAAGAACCCTTTGTAAAAGCTGAGATAGGTGTTCCTGACGATTATATAGGCTCTGTAATGGAGTTATGTGAAAATAATAGAGGAAGATATTTAGAGATGGAGTATTTAGATCGCACCAGAGTCGTTTTGCGGTATGAAATGCCAATGAGTGAGATAATCACAGATTTCTTTGATCGTTTAAAATCCTGCAGTCAGGGTTATGCTACTCTGGATTATGAAGAAGCAGGTTATAAAGAGGCTGATCTGGTAAAACTTGATATTCTGGTTAATAAAAATCCTGTGGATGCCCTTTCACTTATAGTTCCAAGAGATAGAGCTGAAGAAAGGGGTAGAGCCATAATCAAAAAGCTCAAAGAAAAAATACCTCGTCAAATTTTTCAAGTACCTCTGCAGGCAGGAATTGGCAGCAATATAGTGGCCAGAGAAGATATTCCAGCTAAGAAGAAAAATGTTCTGGAAAAGTGTTATGGTGGGGATGTGAGCAGAAAGAGAAAGCTGCTGGAACGGCAAAAAGAGGGTAAAAAACGGATGAAACAGGTAGGCAAAGTTGAAATACCTCAAGAAGCTTTTATGGCTGTTTTAAAAAGAGGTGATGAAGATTAATAGCCAGCAGTTTGCCTGTTATCTGCACATTCCCTTTTGCCAGGAAAAATGTGATTACTGTGATTATTATTCACTCACAGATTATGAGGAGTATCTTACGGAGTATATTTCTTCTTTACAGCGGGAAATCGAATTGAGAGCTGACAAATTAGATTATCAGGGCGAGGCAGCTACTATATATTTGGGAGGCGGCACTCCTTCACTTTTGCCCCCTGATCATATGGAGAAATTATTGCAAACTATTAAATTAAACTTTTCATTTTCTGCTCCCTTTCCAGAGATTACTCTGGAAATAAATCCTGGTGATCTTCAAAATGAAAGCAGGCTAAAATCCTGGCAGAATATCGGAATTAACAGGTTTAGTCTGGGTGTTCAATCTTTGAATCCGGGTGAGCTGGAAGTTTTAAACAGAATGCATGACGAGAAACAGGCTATAAATGCTCTGGAAATACTGCATAATCAGGAAGTGAATTATAATATTGATCTCATTTATGGTTCCCCTCGACAAACACCTGCCAGTTTTTTTGATTCTCTGAAAAGAGTTCTGCAGTTTTCTCCTGCTCATATTTCAGTTTACAGCCTTGAATTAAAAGCAGGTACTCCCCTTAAAGCAAAAGTAGAAACAGGAAAACTACAGAAGATGAGTGAAGAAGAGCAGGTTCAAATTTTTTCCCGACTGCCGAAAATATTGCGGCGGTCAGGTTTTAAAAATTATGAAATAGCTAATTATGCTATGCCTGGATATAAATGTAAGCATAATTTATATTACTGGAAAAGTCTGGATTACCTTGGTTTTGGTCCTGGCGCTCAGGGCTTATGGCGGGGGAAAAGAAGGAAGAATTATTGTGATTTGTATCAGTATTTGGATTGCTTAAACAGTGATGAATTACCCCCCGGTGAGGTTCAGGAACTAACTATGGAGGAGAAAATTTCTGAGTTTATGATAATGGGTTTGCGTTTAAAAAATGGAGTTAGCATAAAAGAATTTAATAGCAGGTTTCCTGCCTCAATTTTTAGTTATTTTACAGACGAAATTAAAAGTTTAAAGAATGAAAGCCTGCTTCGCCAGAAAAAAGATAGAATTTTTCTTACCCAAAAGGGCAGGCAGCTTGGAAATTATGTTTTTAAACATTTCATAATATGATTATTGATGATTGCAATTTATTTACCTTGACAAAAAAACATGCATATGGTATTTTAATTTATGGTTGTTAGCACTCGGTCGAAGTGAGTGCTAAAAGGAGGGGAGTGTAATGGATGACAATATATCGCAGAGAAAGAAAGATGTGCTGCTTGCTGTAATAGAGAAACATATATTAACTGCTGAACCAGTAGGGTCACGTACATTGGCCCGGGATTATGATCTGGGTTTTAGCCCTGCTACTATTCGGAATGAAATGGCTGATTTAGAGGAAATGGGTCTGGTAGAACAACCTCATACTTCAGCAGGAAGAGTACCTTCTGATCAGGGATATAGATTTTATGTGGATAATTTGCTGCAGAAAAATCTGCAAAGACCACAATCTGTTTCTGCTTATCTTCAGCAAATATCTCAAAAAAAGTCCGGGCTGGAAGATATAATGTCCGGGATGGTGCGTATGCTTTCCCAGATGACCAGGTACACTGCCCTCTTGAGTGAACCAGGTTTTTCTGCCAGTGAGATAAGTAGATTAGAATTGTTTTTGGTGAGCAAACGAAGATTACTGCTTGTGCTGATAACTGATACTGGGTTGGTTACCAATAAAGTCATCCCACTCAAAAGGGAACTTAAAGAAGACCAGGTTGCAGATCTGAAAAAAGTTCTGTCCCGTAGATTGGTCGATAAAAAGCTGGAAAATATTGATGAAGAGTTCCTGGATGAGCTTAAGAGAGAATTAAAGAGAAGGCTGGATTACGCCGGGGAAATAATTGCTATACTTCAGGAAGAATTGAACAGAGCTTTAAGCCGTGAAGAGATGAATATTTATCTTGAAGGCACCAATTACATTTTGGAACAGCCGGAATTTAATGATATATCCAGTCTTAAAGAAATTATGAAAGTTCTGGATAGAGAGGAAGATCTGCGAGAATTACTGCAGGGTTTAGAAGAAGAATTGGATGTGAAAATAGGCCAGGAAATACATCTGGAAGAAATGCAGAATTGCAGTCTTGTATATGCTACGTACGAGTTATCAGATAAAGCTAAAGGTAAACTGGGAATATTAGGTCCAACTCGCATGGAATATGTGCAGGCTATTTCAGCTGTCGATATGGCTTCTGAACTGTTAAGTGAGATAATTTCAAATTCAGGTAGGTGATGTGTCATGAATACAAAAAATATAGATAAAGAAAAAAAACTCCAGAAGAATAAGGATGGTGAAATAACAGAACAGGAACTGGAAATTCCAGGTTACGAAGAAATTGTGACCATGAAACCGGATGAAATTAAACAGGAATTTGAAAGACTGGAAAACATTATTGAAAATTTATGTCTGGAAAATCAGGATTTTCAGGAAAAATTCAAGCGTACTCAGGCAGATTTTGCCAACTATCGTCGTCGTGTTAAACAGGAAAAAGCAGATTTAAATGTTAAATACAAGTGTGAAATAGTTGAAAATCTGCTTCCAGTTCTTGATAATTTTGAACGGGCACTGGAAACTGAGGAACCGGATGAAGAGTTTGTTAAAGGGGTGGAAATGATTCATAAACAGTTTAAAAAAGCTTTGCAAAAAGAAGGAATAGAGGAGATAGAAGCAGAAGGCAAAGAATTTGACCATAAATTACATGAAGCAGTTGAGAAGGTAGAAGATAGTGAAAAAGAAGAAGGTACTGTAGCAGAAGAAGTACAGACTGGTTATAAACTGCAGGATTCTGTGATAAGACCTGCTTTGGTAAAGGTAGTTGAATAACTAAAAATAAATATTTAAGGAGGATGGATATATATGAGCAAAATTTTAGGTATTGATCTTGGTACAACTAATTCTTGTATGGCAATTATGGAAGGTGGCGAACCTTCAGTTATTCCTAACAAAGAAGGTGACCGCACTACTCCTTCAGTTGTTGCGTATAATGATAAAGGTGAAAGGATTGTAGGCGAACATGCTAAAAGGCAGGCGATCACCAATGCCGATCAGACAGTTAAATCAATCAAAAGAAAAATGGGAACCGATCATAAAGTAAACTTGAATAGCAAAGAATATACTCCCCAGGAAATTTCTGCGATGATTCTACAAAAATTAAAAAGGGATGCCGAAGAGTATGTGGGAGAAGAAATAAATGAAGCTGTTATAACCGTTCCTGCTTACTTTACTGACAGTCAAAGACAGGCCACGAAAGATGCAGGAAAAATTGCTGGATTTGATGTAAAGAGAATTATCAATGAACCAACTGCTGCTTCTCTGGCTTATGGTCTTGATGATGAAAAAGACCAAACAATATTTGTTTATGATCTGGGTGGAGGTACTTTTGATGTTTCCATCCTGGAAATTGGTGACGGAGTTTTTGAAGTCGTAGCTACCAGTGGTAATAATACCCTTGGTGGTGATGATTTTGATGAAAGGATAATTGATTATATTGCTGATAGATTTGAAAAGGAACACGGTATAGACCTGCGTGAGGATAATATGACTTTACAGAGGTTGAAAGATGCAGCTGAACAGGCTAAAATTGAGCTTTCCAGTATGAAAGAAACCAATATAAATCTACCATTCATAACTCAAACTGAATCCGGACCTTTACATCTGGATGAAGATATTACCAGAGCCAAGTTTAATGAATTAACTGAAGATTTAATTCAGGAAACCATGGGCCCTGCCAGACAGGCCATGGACGATGCTGAAATTTCTCCTTCTGAAATAGATGAAGTTATTCTGGTTGGTGGTTCTACAAGGATTCCGGCAGTACAGGATGCAGTGGAAGACTTTGTTGGCC
>CAYOFJ010000114.1:0-6575 GCA_964403065.1 uncultured Halanaerobiaceae bacterium
AGATATTAAGAGGGGATGTGTTTTATGCCAATCTGAATCCCGTCGTTGGTTCTGAACAGGGTGGAACCAGACCAGTTTTAATCATTCAAAATGATATAGGAAATAAGTATAGTCCTACAGTAATAGTGGCAGCTATAACCTCTCGTATTAAAAGGGCGAAGCTGCCCACACATGTGGAAATAGATGAAGATGATAGTGAGCTGGACCGGGATTCTGTTATTTTACTGGAGCAGATCAGGACTCTGGACAAGAAAAGACTGGAAAGACGTATTACACATTTGAACTCGGGTATTATTGAAGAAGTTGACCGGGCATTAGAGATCAGTCTTGGGTTAATAGAGTTATAATCTTACATAATTATTTTACCCCCTTATTAAATTAAGGGGGATTTTGTATTGTTTTTATTGGGGAGGCAAAAATTTTGTCTCAGAAATTCTTTGAAGTTTTTCGAGGGGATAGACCTGAAAGCTGTCACTATGGTAGTTTGGCCGTGGTGGATAAAAATAGCAACCTGCTTGCTTCCGCTGGTGAACCAGGAACACTAACTTTTTGGCGTTCTGCAGCCAAGCCAGTTCAGATATTGCCTGTTCTTACTTCCGGGGCGGCTCAGCATTATCAATTTACTGATGAGGAACTTGCGGTTATGATGGCTTCTCATAGTGGCCAGGAATGTCATAGAAAACAGGTAAAGAATATTCTCGATAAGATCGGGGCTGATAAAGAAGACCTTAATTGTGGAATTCATCCTCCTATACATAAAACCACCCGCAGAAATTTATACAGAAATCAGAATAAGCCTGATGCTATACACAATAATTGTTCGGGTAAACATGCTGCTATGTTATCTTTATGTACTTACCATGACTGGAATCTGGATAATTATTTCAAAAAGGACCATCCTCTTCAACAAATGATGCTAAATTATATAGGTAAGTTAACTGGTTATTCTGCAGACAGAATTGATACTGGTATCGATGGATGTGGAGTGATAGTTTATCACATTCCTATTAAAAATATGGCTACTGCTTATGCTCGGTTGGTCAATCCTGTGGATTTATCAGAGAGTTTGCAAGATGCCTGTAATAAGATAACTGAGGTTATGAATAATCATCCAGAGTTGATTGCAGGAAGTGGTCGTTTTAATAAAGATCTGTTGGCCGATTATACTGGTGATAAGATTCTTGCTAAATCGGGGGCTGAAGGGATATTTTGTTTTGCTCATAATTCTGGCTGGGGGGCAGCTGTAAAGGTTTGTGATGGAAATAAAAGAGCTATTCCTCCGGTAGTGCTTGATTGTTTTAAGCAGTTAGATAAATTAAATCCGGAGATGGAAGAGCAGCTGCAGGATTATTTTTCGCCGGATATTAAAAATCATCGTGATGAAAAAGTTGGCTGCATAAAATCTAGATTAAATTTGAAATTAATTAAACAGGAGGCTTAATTAGATGCTGGCAATTAAAGCTAAAACCATAATTACTATGGAAGAAACAGGAACAATCACTGATGGGGTAATATTGATAGAGAATGGAAAAATTGCAGAAGTTGGGGAACAGGTGAAAATTCCCCGGGAAGCAGAAGTGAAAGATTATGGTGAAGCCACCGTAATCCCAGGAATGATAGACGCTCATACTCATTTAGGCATAGGAGAAGAAGGTATAGGATGGGAAGGTCAGGATTATAATGAAATGACGGATCCTATAACTCCCCATCTTCGTGCTATAGACGCTATTAATCCTGATGACCAGGGGCTGGAAGATGCCAGGAAGCAGGGTATAACAACAGTTATGGTTAGCCCGGGCAGCGCCAATATAATCGGAGGCGAAAGTCTGGCTTTAAAAACAAAAGGTAAAGTTGTTGACAATATGGTTTTAAAGAATCCTGTAGGCATAAAAGCTGCTTTTGGTGAAAATCCCAAAAGAGTTTATGGAGAAAAGGATAAAAGCCCCAGTACCCGCATGGCAGTAGCAGCACAGATGAGGAAAGCATTTCAGCAGGCTGAGGATTATCTTGCCCGCAAAGAAAATAATGGTGAGGATGAGCCCTTTGAACGTAATATAAAATGGGAAAGTTTGAGTAGAGTTATAAAAAATGAATTACCATTAAAAGCCCATGCACATAGAGCAGATGATATCATGACAGCTATAAGAATATCCCAGGAATTTGATTTTGCTCTAACTATCGAACATTGCACCGAAGGGCATTTAGTTGCCGAAGAACTGGCAGAGGCAGGAATTCAAGCTATAGTAGGTCCCTCACTTACTACGCGCAGCAAAGTTGAAGTAAAAAAACGGGATTTTAAAACCGCTGCTGTACTGGCTGAAGCAGGTGTAAAAGTGGCCATTATGAGTGACCATCCGGTAATACCCGTAGATCAACTAAATATATATGCTGCTCTATCTGCTAAAGCAGGACTAGCTGATGAAAAAGCTCTTAAGGCAATAACCATTTACCCTGCTGAGATTTTAGGAATATCTGATAAAGTTGGAAGTTTGCAGCCAGGTAAAGATGGTGATTTAGCTGTGTTTTCTGGCGACCCATTGAGTGTATCTGCTGAGCTTGAAGATGTATATATAGAGGGCGAGAGAATTAAGGAGGAAACTTAAAATTTTTAGTATTGTCAGCAGCTCCGAACAGGAAACAAAAAACATAGGGAGATTCTTGGCAGAATTATTGTTAGATAAATTTTCCTCAGGGAGATTTCCCGAAGGTATAACAGTGATGCTCCGAGGAGAGTTGGGTGCGGGAAAAACCTGTTTTGTTAAAGGAGCTGCTGATTTTCTTGCTCCTGACGAAAGGATCACCTCTCCTTCCTATACTTTAATTAATGAATATAATTCAGGGCCGGTTCGTTTTGTACATGCTGATTTATATAGAATGAATAGTCCTGCTGAAGTTGAATTTACTGGACTTTTTGAATATCCCGGTCCAGATACAATATTAATGATTGAATGGCCGGATAAAATTTTGGCCCACTGGAAAAAGTTTATATCTCTAGAGATAAATAAAAAACAAGCTAAAACCAGGGAGTTAAATTTTAAAGCACGGGGCCAGGAAGAAAAGGGATTTTTAGAGGAGCTGAAAAGTTATAATGACAATAGTGGGCATTGATTCTTCTACAGATATATTAGCTCTGGGTATATATGATGGGGAAAAAATAGCTGGTGAAATAAATATTAGGCTGGGACAGGGACATAACCAAAGAGTCCTTCCCTATTTAGATTTGCTTTTAAATGAAACCAATTATAAACTCCAGGATATTAATGGATTTTCAGTTGTAATAGGTCCTGGTTCTTTTACCGGATTACGAATTTCATTGAGTACAGTAAAAGCTTTCAATCTGATTAATAATTTCAAAACTGTGGGTATTTCCAGTCTCGAACTGCTTGTTTCAGCCCATATAAATCAGCCGGGCTACTGGCTGCCTGTTTTTGATGCACGCAGCAGCAGGGTTTATACGGCTTTATTTGCTGGCAATAGTGATTTGCCCGATGAAAATAGTCGTGTGTTGTCGGATCGGGCTGTTTCATTGCAGGAATTACCCGACTTAATAACAGATAATATAAACAAAGAAGAAAAACTGACAATTTTAGGACCAGGGGTTAAAGAATATAAACAACAGCTAAAAGACATATTTTCCCGGACTACTCTTGAAGTCAAAATCATTGATGGATCTGCTATTTTGCCGGCAGGTGGTAAGCTGGCCTGGCTGGGCAGTGAATTTTTAGCTAAAGGTAGAGAAATTAACTCCCGGGAGCTATCTCCCAGGTATTTAAAGAAGTCACAGGCTGAGATAGATTACAGCAGAAAAGAAGAGGAGTAGAAAGTATTATGGATAATAGAGAGCATTCTGAGATTCCAGATGATTTAAATATTAGACCTATGAGAATTGAGGATTTAAATCAGGTTATGAGGATTGAAAAATCTGTTTTTTCACATCCCTGGCCCCGGGAAGCGTTTTTAGCTTATTTGTTTTCCTCAAAACCCAATGTTTATATTGTGGCTGAAAAGCAAAATTTATTGTTAGGATATGCGGCAGCCCATGAAAAAAACAATAAATATCATTTAGTCAATATGGCTGTAAAAAAATCCTGGCAGAGGACCGGTATAGGTAGTAGATTGTTGGAAAGAATTTTTCAATTGGGCAGAGAAAAATCTATCTCTGAAATATTTTTAGAAGTTAGAGAATCCAATCAGAGGGCTATAGCTTTTTATGAAAAACATAAATTTATTCGAGAAACTCTTCGACAAAATTATTACACTGATAATAATGAGGATGCTATAATCATGGTGAGGAGCCTAAAATGATTATCAATAAAACGAATAATTTTTCCGGGGAAATTTATTTTTCTGGAGACAAATTTATTGAGAGTGCTTTAAAAAATAGAGAAGATATGCTGCAGGTAGGTGAAGAATATATTTTATCACTTGAAACCTCCTGTGATGAAACAGCTGCCGCAATAATTACAGAAAATAACGGCAGGCCCTGTTTGCTTTCCAGTCAGGTTGCTTCTCAGATAGAAGCACATGAAAAGTTTGGGGGAGTTGTGCCAGAAATAGCTTCTCGCAGACACCTGGAATTGATTGAGCCAGTTATTGAAAAGGCCGTAAAAGAGGCGGGTATTTCCTTTGATAAAATTACTGCAGTTACTGCCACTCAGGGTCCAGGATTAGTGGGAGCACTGCTTGTAGGTTTTGCAGCCGGTAAAGCTATTGCTTATTCTCAGAAAATCCCCTTTATAGGGGCTAATCATGTAGCAGGTCATATTTATGCAAACTTTCTGGTTCATGATGATATTACCCCTCCTTTTGTTTGTCTTACTGTTTCCGGAGGACATACTGATCTGCTTTATTTTGACAGTAAAACTGACTATGAAATTTTAGGACGGACCAGAGATGATGCGGCGGGAGAAGCATTCGATAAAATTGCTCGATTTTTAGAACTGGGGTATCCAGGGGGGCCAGAAATTGAGAAGAAGGCAAGAGATGGTAAAGAAGGCAATATAGAATTGCCTCGAGCTCTGGATGACCAGGAAACCTATGACTTTAGTTTTAGTGGTCTCAAAACCGCTGTGATAAATTACGTTCACAATGCCCAACAACGTGGAGAAGACGTGAATATTCCTGATCTATCAGCTTCTTTCCAGCTAGCTGTTGTGGAAAGTCTTATTCCCCAGGTGGAAAGAGCAGTGGAAAACTATAATCCCAGTTCTCTGCTGCTGGCAGGAGGAGTGGCTGCTAATTCACTTTTGCGCCAGAAATTCAAACAATTAGCAGATAAGCATAAAACTTCTTTATATCTTCCGCCTTTAGAGCTATGCACAGATAATGCGGCTATGATTGGTGCTGCAGCTTTTTATCGACTGCAGGCCCAGGATGTAGATAATCTCGCTGCGGAAGTTAAGCCGACCTTATCTATGTAATCGACTCTGTATTTAATGGGATTATTTTAGCCCGGTAATAAATCCCGGGAGGTTTTTAAATGGGTGAAGGTTTGTATTTAGAAACTCTCTACAGAAGTGTACAGGAATATAATGTTTTGCCCCTAACTTCTGTTTGTGCCTATGAATGTATATTTTGCAGCCATAGGTTTCAACCACAGGGGGTTAAAACTTTCTCACCCGGTCATATTAAAACTGAGGTAATTTTTGATCTCATCGATTATCTTAACGAATCCCGAAAAATTGTAATTGGTGAGTCAGCCAGCCGTATAGAAGAAGGAGAGCCTTTCCTGCATTCTGAATGGCGAAAAATACTTTTCCAGATTCGTCAACAGTATCCTCGGACCTTATGTCAGATTACCACCGCAGGTACACTGCTAACAGCAGATGATATTAAATTTCTTTCTCGTATGAGACCTCTCAAAATTTTTCTTTCTCTCAATTGTATTTCGTCTCATTACAGAAGAAAGTATTTGGGGGACAATACAACCGGACAAATTTCAAGTTTACTGGAGAATTTGTCCCATTACGGAGTTTCAGTAGAAGGTAGTATTTTAGCACTGCCAAAATTAACAGGATGGCAGGAAATCAGCAGAACTCTAAAATTTTTAGATGAATACCCCTGTGTACAGGCTGTGAGAATTCTAGAACCCGGTTATACTGATGAGATAGATAAAAATTTAAAACAAAAACTGAGGGTTGATTCAGAAAGTTTAAATTTCAGGCTTGAAAAATGGCAGTCCAATCTTTCTATTTCTGTTTATACTGAGCCATCTCATATAAAAAGTTTAAAGGCAAAAATTATGGGGGTTGTTGATTCTAGTCCTGCTGACAAAATTGGCTTAAAAAAAGGAGATATAATAACTAAAATTGCCGGCAAAAATCCTTTTTCCCGTGTGGAGGCTTTTGATCTGTTTAAACGTTATTTTTCCCGCGGGGAAAACTTTTCGCTGCGGATTTTAAGAAATGAGTCTAACCATGATGGACAGTCGTCTTTTCGGGAAGAAAAGGAGTTTTTAATTAAACCATCTGAAATAAAATCCAATTATGAGTATATTAAGGAATGGAATCCGGGAATGATTATGGCTTATGATATGCCATCTAAATATCTTGGTAAAATTATAAGTAAAACTCCTT
>CAYOFJ010000115.1:0-6510 GCA_964403065.1 uncultured Halanaerobiaceae bacterium
CTGGCTCTTAGGACACTCACATATTTCTTATCCTGATAGAGCCGAGGTTGTTAATCAGCAAATATTTAACAGTGGAACCCCAGAGCCCGACGGACTTGACTGCTCTCATCCCGGCTATGCCTGGTACATAGAAATTGATAATAATAAAAATACTAAAGCAGAAAGAATGATTACGGGCAATTATATATTTGTGGACCGAAGTTATCTGGTGAATGGTGAGGAAGATCTGGCAGATATGGTGGAAGAAATTTGTGATGAAAATGCAGAAAACAAAGTTGTCCGGATTGTAATTAACGGCCGTATAAAAGAGGAACTTTACCGGGGCAAAAATGATTATTTTCAGAGAATAAAGAATAATACAGCTTATGCCCGGATCATTGATGAAAACTTAAATTTAAAAATTACCAAGGATAAAATTTCTGAAGAATTCACCCCTGAATCTCTTCCACACGAGATTTTGCAGGAGTTGATGGATGATGAAGAAGCTCTGCAGATGGCTTACGAGTTTATCCAGGAGGTAAAGAACTAACATGAAACTGAAAAATTTTTCCACAGATATATTTGCGGGGGTCAGTGATCTGGAAGTGAATTTTGCTGAAGGGCTCAATGTGTTGTTTGGTCTTAATGAGTCGGGCAAAAGCACTATAGTGAACGCTATTTTTGCCTGTTTGTTTGAAGGTCCTAAAATTGATTTAAGAAAAGACAAAAATTTTAAGAACAAATTTTTCCCCTATCCACAGGGAGATTATGTAGAAGGCACACTGGAATTTGCCCAGTCGGGAAAAAGCTATCAGATCTATAAAAAATGGAGCAGAAATAATCCAGCGGCAGACTTTAAACTTCCCGATAATTCTCGCATTTCCAGCCCGGAAAAAATAAAATCCCAAAGACAAAAGCTACTGCCCTATGGGAAAACTACTTATGAAAATATTGTATTTACCCGACAGGAAGAGGTTAAATCCTTTCTGGAAAATATTACTGAGGAAAATGAACTGACAGAATTTAAAGGGACTGTGGATAACTTTTTGCGCAGAGCGGTAATGGAATTAGACGGAGTTTCCACAGATAGTTTGAAAAATAAAATTAGCACAGAGCTGGAAGAGCTGGTTGGCAAGTGGGATCTAGAAGAAAACAGACCTATTAAACCCGAGCGAGATATCAGAAATCCTTACAAAAGAGGAACAGGGAAAATATACGATACTTTCATAGAAATACAAAGTCTGGAACAGAACATAGAAGAAGCCAAACAAAAAGAGCAAAAATATCTGGAAGTCAGTTCGAAAGTGGAGGAATTGAAAGAGCAAAAAGAAAAACTTCAGAACAAAGTGGAAGAGCTGGCCGAGCAGGAAGAGGAACTTTTGCAGCGGGAAAAAATTACCAGAGAGATATCTGACATAAATGAAAAAGTGGCAGAGCTAAAAGATATAAATGAAAAATGGCCTGTGAAGAAAAAAGAGCTTAAAACCGAGAAAGAAAAACTGGCTCAATGCCAGGAAAAAATAGAAAAATTGCAGCAGGAAAAAGAAAGAGCGCAAAAATTGGAGAAAAAAGCAAAGCTGGAAAATAAAACTGAAAAAGTCGAGGCTTTACAGGAAGAAATAGAAGAATTAGAATCAGAACGGGAAGAATTAGGTGAAATTACAGAAAAAAAAGTTAAAAAGCTGGCTGAATGCAAAAACACCCGGGATAATACCAAAGCCAGTCTGCAGGCGGGAAAACTTACTGCCAGAATTAATTACTCCCGGGCGGATGAAATCACTGTTATTCCCGGGTTGGAAGAAGAAAAAACAGTAGAAGCGGAAACTGAGGTGCAGGCAGATGGCTATATTAAAATAAATACAGAATATATAGATCTGGAAGTAGAATCAGCAGAAATAGATTTTTGTCTACTGCAGAAAAAATACACAGAGGCGGAAAATAGTTATAAAGAACTTTTGCAGGAATTACAGGTGGAGGATGTCGATTCAGCCAGGGAAAAACTGGAAAATAAAAAAACAATAAAGAATGCAATAGAAAGAAAGCGCGATAAAATCGATAATATTTTAGAAGAAAAGAAATATCAGCAGGTTAAAAAGGAAATTAAAGAATTAAATGGGCTGGAGGAAGCCAGAAGTAAGGAAGAAATCGAAGCTGAAATAGACACCTGCAAGGATGATAAAAGAGATTGCGAGAAAAATATTGAGATCTTATCCGGCAAAATTGCAGAGTGGGAAAATGAATATAACAGTCATGAAAAATTAACCGACAACATGGCAGAATTACAGAGCAAAAAGGAAAAACTGCAGACAGAGCTGGAAAAATTGGCTGACCTCCCCCAGGGTTTTGCAAGTTTTGAGGATTATAAAGCTAAACTTAAAAAAGCCAGAAAAAACCTGGAGAACTTAAACACTAAGCTGCGAAATAAAGAAGGTGAAATGTATCGGGTTAAAAGTGAACTGCCGGAAACATCTGTAGAAGAACTGGAAATGAAATTAAATCAGGCCCAAAATGTATTTAAACGACTGGTTAAAAGAGCGGAGAAGCTGCAGAAAATCAAAAGAGTATTTAAAAGCAAATTGTCGGAGATGGATGAAAATTCTTACGAACCCCTGATAAATTCCTTCAGCAATTATCTCAGCGAACTTACAGCCGGCAAATACACAATAGGTTCTATTGATGATAGGTTCCGAGAAATAAAGTTGAAAAATGAAATGGGAGAAAAACTGCCGGCTGATATAGATAAATTATCCTATGGCACATTTGATGGAGCTGCTTTAGCTCTGAGATTTGCTCTTTTTCACAATCTTTTTGCCGATAGAGAAAGCTTTATTGTCCTTGATGACTGTTTGGTTAATTTCGATCCCCAGAGAAGAGAAAAAGCTATAGATTTAATAAATAATTTCGCTGAAGAATATCAAATAATATATACAACCTGCAGACCCGAAACCGCTGAGGCTTTAGGAGGAAATATTATTGAACTTTAAATTAAGGAGGAGAATCGGTGCCATCGTTTAAAAGTAAGTTTTTATTATTTTTATTGATGATCCTGTTGCCGTTTTTTGCCCTGGATAATAGTGCTGGTGCCGGGTGGGGGCAGGAATGGCGAAGTTATGAAACTGACAATTTTGTCCTGTTTTTTCCCGGTGGTTATGAAGAACAGGGAAAGGAACTACTTTTTTATCTGGAACAGTATCTGGATGATTTAAAACAACTTACCGGGGGAGAAGTAGACAGCAAGATTCACCTTAACCTGGAAGATATGGGTTTGGTGCCCAATGGAATGGCCGACCCCATTAATGAGAGGATGGAGATATTTGCCGGCTCTCCCGGTACCGACAGCAATCTGGCTCATTATGAAAGCTGGCTGCGGCTGGTGGGAGTTCACGAACTCACTCATATTTTACACATGACCTCAACTTCCGGTTACAGCAATATTACCACCAGTATTTTCGGTAATGCTCTGGCCCCTAATCTGCACTCTCCTCTGTGGTTAATAGAGGGAATCGCAGTATATGCCGAGTCTCAGAGTTCGCCTTATGAAGGAAGACTTAACTCAGGCTATTATAATGGAGTACTTGCTCAAAAGGCCAGTGGAAATAATATTCCCGGGCTGCCGGAAATCTCTTACCGGCATTTTTACTATCCTCCCGGCCATCGATATCTTTATGGAAGTACTTTTATGCGATATCTGGCAGAAGAGTATGGCGAAGATAAATTTGCTGAATTTTTCGATGAATACGGTTCTTATTATTTTGCTGCCGGACCGGCTAATCTGTTTCCACAAATTGGTCCTGGTCGGGCGGCAGAGCAGGTTTTTGGCAGTGATCTGGAGAAGTTATACGATGATTGGCGGCAGCAGGAAAGAAAGGCTCATGAGTACTGGCAGATAGATGGTGAAATTTTAATCAATGCTGAACATGCTAATTTAAGCAATCTACAGATGCATGAGGGAAATCTCTATTATTTGCAGTCACAGCGATATCCTTCTTCTCCCTTCAGTTATCATGGCAGCAATAAAATTAAGAGATATGATCCCGAGCTGGATCAAACAGAAGTTGTTATGTCAACTGCTGCCGGCATATCCGGGACAATGCAGATAGAAGGAGATAAAATCTTTTATCTCCAGCGGGAAGCGGTCGGAAATTATCCTAATCTGAGCCGGGCCAGAAGAGGTATTGTAACAAATCTAATTGTTTACGAGTTAGCTTCAGGTAATAATAGTGTTCTGATACAGGATGAAATGAGAGATTTTCTGGTGCGGGAAGAGGGGCAAAAAATAATTTATGTTCGAGACAGAAAAAATGGTTTTGGTTCTCAGCTTATAAAAATGGATTCCGGGGGAAATAGAATAGAAAAGATCGAGTTTCCTGTTTTAATTTCAGAACTGCATTCTTTTGATGAAGACAGTATTCTTTTGACAGCCAAAGAGCGTCAGGCGAGCTGGGGAATATTTAATCTGGAACTTTCCAGTGCTGAACTTACACCTATGGTCAACACTGCCTGGCCGGAGATGCATCTATCAAAACATGAAGATAAAATCATATTCACCTCTAATTATGAAGGCTACAGCGGAATTTATGGATATAATACTGAGGAGCAGCAGAATCTGAAGTTTACTCATGGTGGACACGGAGAACAGGGGGTAGTGCTGGACGAGAGTCTTTATTATTTGACTTATGACGATGAGGGAATGGCTCTGGATGAACAATCTTTCTCTCCGGAAGCAGTGGAATTACCAGAGAAAAAGTATGAGATGCAGCAGGGTGGACTGCTGCAGTCAGAAATAGATGAGCTTGATTTTGAGGAAAAAGGTTTCTGGTCGCAAAATTTAAAAGAACTTTTCCCCCCTTCTCTGCGGTTTCCTCCCGTATTTTTTGCTGGCCAGGATGCTGTAGGTATGAACTCTTATACTTTGAACCTGAATCAATACGGAAAGCTGGATGTTTCTCTTAATTCTCAGTTTTTTCAGCCATTGAATTTAAGCTTTAGGTCTCGCGGACGACCGCAGGAACGCGAAAACAGGCTTTCAGGTAGCTATCCTCTTTACAGATCAGCACCGGATGGACTTACCGATATTTTGCTGGAAGCAGGCACTGATTTTGCCGGAATATTTCTGGGCAGCAGTCTTCGCTGGCGTTATCCTGAACACCTGGTGACTGCAAAATTACAGACAGAAGTATTAACAGGAGATTTCCAGACTGAGCTGGATTATACTAATCTAAGGGAAAGCGGTCGAATCAAATTGGGTGGGAAATATATTTCCGGCTTTGATTTGAATCGTAACCCCAGACTTCCTGATTATTCCGGAGAAAGAGGCTATCACATTTCTGCTGAATATCTCAACCGGTTGATTTCCGTTCAGCAGGGCAGTTGGAACCCCAATATATTTTTAGGAGATATCTATGGGGGATTGTTTATAGATTATTTAAATCTGGATGAGGAGCAGATAAGCGGAGGGGGAAAAATAGAACTGGAGCTAGGCACCGCCAACGCATTTCATACTGTACCACAGCTGGGCATAGCCAGAACTAAAGATTCCTGGCAGCCCTTTGTCGGTATGGAAGTTACGTTTTAACTATTTATACATCAGAAGAGTTTTAAGATTTCCTTTAGATCAGCTGTGACCTGGCGAAAGAGGGGTCACTACGATCGCTATAGCAGGAGGTGAGTAATTATGCAGGAGATTATGATAGTTATTAATGAAGGGCCGTACGGGAATGAAAAAGCATATAATGCTCTGCGGACGGCCATGAATTTGCAAAAAAAATCTCAGGAAGTTCAGGTTAATGTCTTTCTTCTTGATGATGCCGTGACATGTGCTAAAAGTGACCAGAAAACATCTAAGGGTTTTTATAATATTGAGAGGATGCTGTCATCAGTTATGAGAAAAGGAGGGCGCGTTAAGACCTGAGGTAAATGCAGTGAAACCCGTGGGGTTTTCCAGGAAGAGTTGATCGAAGGCGTAGAGATGAGTAATATGGAAGAATATAGTAATTGGATACTTTCTGCTGATAAAGTACTCACTTTCTAATAAAAATTTCCGGTATCATATAGTTTTATAGCTTCCAATATTTTATAAAATTATTGCTCTTAAAGGAGGGGATTAATATTTATGGTAAAAACCTGTGAAGTTGAAATTTATACTCTGGAATGGTGTCCTTATTGTGAAAAGGCTAAAGCCTTATTGAAAAGCAAAGGTGTTTCTTATAAGGAATATGACATAGGTAAGGAAGAAGTGGAAGAGGAAATGCAGGAAAGAACAGATGGAGCCAAAACTGTGCCGCAGATATTCATAGATGGCCATCTTGTCGGTGGGTATGATGACCTGGTTGAAGCCAATATCTCTGGTGAACTGAATGAGCTTCTGGGCATAGATATTGAACATGATTATTTTACAGAAAAATGGGACCTTATTACCGTTGGGGCTGGCCCTGCCTCTTTTAATGCAGCTCTATACGGAGCCCGCAAAGGATTGGATGTGCTGGTAATAGGCAAAGATATGGGTGGACAGATGCTGGAATCAGGTGAGAT
>CAYOFJ010000116.1:0-6509 GCA_964403065.1 uncultured Halanaerobiaceae bacterium
CTTCTGCCGCCGGCAGTAAGCTGGCCGTCACAGGAAAGTTAAATGATATACTCCTGCTCGATCCAGAAACAGGTGATACAACCAAAAGATTACAGGGCCATGGCAACTATGTCAACCAGGCCAGCTGGACCCCAGACAATAATAAACTTGTCAGTGCCAGCCAGGATGGAACGATTAAAATCTGGAACACTGCCACAGGTGAAGCAGAAATTTCCCTGAGCGGCCATCAAGAAGTCATCACTTCTGTAAGCTTCTCACCCGAGGGAAAAAAACTGGCCACAGGCAGTGAAGATAGACGCATCAGAGTCTGGTCACCACCTTCAGCCGAAGTTCAACAGTCTTTCAGAGGACACACTGAACCTATCAGAAGTATTTCCTGGTCTCCAGATGGCAGTAAATTGGCCTCAGGAGCGGAAGATAATGCTCTGATAGTCTGGGAGATCGATACATCTCCGGAACCTCAATTCGTAGCCGGAGAACATAGAGACAGAACCCTCTTTGACTGGGATGTATTTTTACCCCGCGGTAGAGAAGAAATAACCCACGAAGATTGGATTTTTCATGTAGAATGGAGTCCCACAGGAGATTATATTGCTTCAGCCTCTTATGATGGCACTGCCGGGATCTGGCAGGCCGAAGATGGTGAGCCCTGGCAGAGATTAAATCATGAACAGGGCTGGGTTCGTCAGATAATTTGGGTCCCGGACACCCAGGAATCTGTAACAATAGGCGAAAAAGGTGGAATTCACCACTGGGATATAGCCGGCGATCTTGAACAACAATTTAATAAAGACCAGCCTGAATTGAGAACAGCAGCATTTAATCCTCAGGGAACACTTCTGGCGCTAAGCAATTATGAAAACAAAACTCAAATACTAAACTTCCCTGATTTTTCAGTCCTGACAGAATTAGAAACCCATGAAGGGCTTACTTTTGATTTAACCTGGTCACCTGATGGTCAATATTTAGCCTCCGCAGGTGAAGATATGAAAATCACTATCTGGGAAATACAGGAAGAAAGTGGTGAAATAACTCATAAATTCACCCGTAATTTACCGGGATTCAGCAATCTCCCGCCCCGTTCAATTGACTGGTCGGCAGATGGAAATTACCTGGCTGCCCATGATGGACATTACTTATTACTCTGGCGTATTGATTCTACGCGCTGACGCAAATAATCCAAAATATCCGCTGGAATAACTCTCTGTTCCGGGACTCTTTCTTCAAAATTTTCTTGATAATAAAATTCCTGTAATGATCTTTCAAATTTTCCATTGTATTCACCATCTACTGGACCTTCATAAATACCAAATTCACTTAGAAGTTTTTGAGTCTCAACCAGCGTTTCATCCTCCAGAGGGATAGATTCCGTCTCCCGCTCAACAAAATATAACTTAAATAAATCCAGCAGTTCAGATAATTTCTCAATAGGTGCCGGATTATCATCTACCCGAAGATCAATATATTTATCTGTTAAGCCTCCATATCCTGCTCCCTCTTTATAGACCAGCAGTGCAGCAGATTGCTTGCCCCGACGATCGCCACCGGCTTCATCCGCAGCAAATAGTGCTGCCAGCAGTCGATCAGCCAGAGGGCCATCTTCTGCACGAAAAGTTTTCGCCATTTCTGTAACTGTATCTCGGTTGACAAGTATATTTCCCTGAACGGAAAAGTTTACTCCTGTAATTCCCCCGGCCCACTCCATGCATTCACCGCCAGTAAAAGAAGCAGATCTGCCGGCAGCATCAACAATTCCGACCTGTCGGTGAACAGAAGCATCATCTTCTTCGGTAAGTATTTTTATTGTCTCTTCAGGGTCTTTGCCTTCTTTAAGCAGCTGCAGTCCCTCAGGGCCATAAGCGGGGTTGGCCATAGCTTGAGTTGCCACCGCTCCCACTCCGGCCTCTATGTGCGGAACTATCGCTCCGGCAGCTAAAAATTTTGACTGAACTGCCACCCCCAGTTCCTCAGTCTCAGGGTCAAAACCAACTATAGAAAAAGTTGATGTTTCCGGTGCGAGCCTATTTTTTGACATAGTATTCCTCCCAGAGATATAATGGTATAAAATCAAGAAACCTATAAAACAAAATATTATCTTTATATCACATTTCCATTTTGTCTTCCTATTTCCTGCCCGCAATAACTAATTATTATAATAATTTAGTGTTATAGTTTTTCTGCGTTTTATAGCTTCCAATATTAATGCGATTCCAGAAATCAAATATCTAAACAGTCATGACAAACCATTTTAAATAGCAACTTCACCAGCTGATACAGATAAGAAACAAAAATTTAAACAAATTAAAAATATGGGAGGGGCGTTTATGACCTTCGATGAGCAAGAAGCTCAGGAATATGATGACTTCTTTACTACTAAATTGGGAGAGTTTGTGGATGAAGTGGAAACGGAGTTGGCCTTTAAACTTTTTCAGCCTGAACCAAATTCAAAAGTTCTGGATGTAGGTTGTGGTACAGGCAATTTCAGCATAAAACTTGCGCAAAAAGGATATAAAGTAGTTGGAATAGATATTTCTCAACCTATGCTGAAAAAAGCCAGAAACAAGCTGAGGGAAACAGAGAAAAACCTTGATATCGAATTCAGGCACATGGATGCACTCGATCTCGATTTTCCCGACTCCTGTTTCGACCATGCTTTTTCTATGGCTACTGTAGAATTTATCCCGGACGATAAAAAAGAAAAATTTATCAAAGAAATGCTGCGTGTGGTTAAACCGGGCGGCAAAATTCTTGTAGGTACTATAACAAAAGATTCAAATTGGGGGCAGATGTATCAGCAGCAGGCCCAATCTGAAGAATCAGTGTTCAAAGATGCCGAGTTTACCACCCCGGAAAGTTTAAATCAAATAGAAGTTGACAAATTGGTGACAAGCGAAGAATGTTTATTTATATCCCCCACCGCTGAAGGAGAAGAAATATCCTGGGAGCGCGAAAAACAGCTTTCCGACAAAAAGAGAGGAGGGTTTTTCTGTTCATTATGGCAGAAACCGAAGATGTAATTACCTGTCAGATAATTTTCTATCCACTGGCAACAACGGAAGTGACCGGTCCTGTAAATGAGGTCATAGACATTATTAAATCTTATTCTCTGCAGGAAATGAAACTGGGGCCAACAGCAACAACGCTTAAAGGCAGCAGAGAAAAAATTTATAAACTGCTAAATAATATTTCGGCTGAAATGGCTGAAAAAGATATTAAATATGCCATGTCAATCAATATTTCTAATGAATGCGGCTGTTAAAAAATAATTTTGTTTTCAACTCCCTTTTTAGGAAAAAATATGGTATAATAGTACTAGATAATATATCGGTGGGGGTGCCGCCGGATATTATCTGCAGAGTTAGACGCAGCTAAATTTTGAGCCTCACGGAAATCGTGCCCCCTTTTTCCGCGAGGCTTCTTTTTGGAAGAGTATTTACAGTTGAAGACCTAAAGGGAGTTTTTACGTTAGTATTTTTACACCTTTGTACCCTTATACCCCCACCTGTTTGATCTCACTTCTATCCCTGACCTGCGGGAACTCCAGTCTGGTTATGGCGTCGTAAAATTTCTGTTTAAACTCAGCAGGACCCCGGGCATTTTCTCCCGCTGTTTCTGCAGCAGTATTGAAAGAAGCCACAGCAGTTATTGCTGCCTCCAGATAAGCTTTGCTGTCACTGCTTTTTGTCTCTTCAGCCTCTCCAGAATCAACCACTCCCAGAAAAGCTCCCAGGGTGCTTGCCAGCATACATCCAGTTCCTACATTTTCAGCCAAAAACTTATGGCCGCCAGAAATTCTATAAGTTTTCTCTTTATCCGCAGCAATATCCTGCTCACCCGTGACAACCACCAGTGCCTGCTCCCGTCCGGCCAGAGCTTCTGCTCTTTTTTCCAGAGCGGAATATTCCCCTACAGCTTCAACTCCTCTAACCTCACCCCGGCCACCAGCTAAAATACTTATCTCACCTTTATTGCCTTTAATGACCGAAATATCCAGTTCAGATAGTAATTTTTGGGCAAATTCTGTTCTGTAATCTGTAGCACCTACTCCCACCGGGTCAAGTATTATCGGTATTCCTATTTCTTCCGCTTTTCGACCTGCTTCCAGCATGCCGGCACAAACATTATCATCTATCGTCCCAATATTTAAGACTAAAGCTCCGGCCGCTTCCACCATTTCCCCGCTTTCCTGAGGTGAATGAGCCATAACGGGCAAAGCTCCCCAGTACAGAGTAATATTGGCACAGTCATTAACCGTAACATAATTAGTAATATGATGAATCAAAGGATTGGTTTCAGCAAGCAGGGTAAATAGTTCTTCATTCAGCAGCTCATAAAATTTATCTCTGTTTGTCATTTTTAGCCTCCTTAATTTTGGTTATCATTCTTTCCGCAGTTTCAGCGATATTTTCAGCCTGTGTCAAAGCACTAATTACCGCCGCCCCTTCGGCTCCGGCCTTAATTACCTCCTTTACATTATCGTTATTTATACCACCTATTCCCAGTATGGGAAGAGCAGTCATTTTTGCTGTCCGTTTTAAATTTTCAATTCCAACGGCCTGGTTCTCAGATTCCAGACGTTTAGATTGAGTCGTAAACACAGACCCAAAACCTATATAATCAACTACCTCCTCATTTAACCTGTCTAATTGTTCAGGTTCAGAAACCGAAGCACCAATTATGCTATTTTCACCCAAAATTTCTCGAGCCTCTTCCCAGGGAAAATCCTCCTGCCCCAGGTGAACTCCATCGGCATTCAAGGCCAGAGCCAGATCTACTCTATCATTAATAATTAAGCACACATCATTTTCTGCAGTAATCCTGCGCAGCTGCTTGCCCAGCTGATATCTTTCCCGAACATCCATAAACTTTTCCCGCATCTGTATGACTTTTACTCCCCCTTCTATTGCTCTCTTAACTACCTCAATTGTACTGCGCCCGGGGGAAAGATCCGACTCAGTTACAAGATAAAGTTCCCAGGCAAAATTTGCCGTAAAAGCAATCACCAGCTGTTACCCTCCTCTTTATTTACAAGATGATTGACGGGATTTATGCCAGACCCCAGCTCAAACCCTTCAGCTATAGCGGCAGTTATAAATTTTTTGGCTTTATCAACTGCTGTTTCTAAATTATCTCCTCGAGCCAGATAAGCAGCAATAGCAGCAGAATAAGTGCAGCCGGTGCCATGAGTATTATCATGGGGTAATCTGGGGGCGGAAAATTCACAACTTGTTTCCGCCGTAACAAGTATATCCCGGGCCTTTTCTCCTTCCAGGTGGCCACCTTTAATTAAAACCGAGTCGGGACCCAGCTCAAAAATTTTTCCGGCCAGTTCTGTTAATATATCTTTTTCCCTGAACTGAGAAAACTTTTTGCCGCTGAATTCGTCTCCCTTTCCGTCCTCCAGTAAAACCTGAGCTTCCTGTAAATTCGGTGTTACTAAAGTAGCCAGGGGTAAAAGCTCTTCCCGCACAATTTCTATAGCCTCTTCTTCCAGTAATAAATCGCCGCTGGTAGCTACCATCACCGGATCAACCACAAGATGGGATAGCTCATATTTTTGCAATTTCTTTACAACGGTTTTCACTATATCTTTGTTGGCCAGCATCCCTGTTTTGGCTGCTGTCGGCTGCAGGTCATTAAAAATTGAGTCAAGCTGGCTGCCCACAAATTCAGCAGGCAGAGTCTCCACACCCTGAACCCCAATAGTGTTCTGGGCTGTAACAGCGGTTATCACACTCATACCATAAGTGTTTAATCGGGTCATAGTTTTCAGATCAGCCTGAATTCCTGCTCCTCCGCCGGAATCGGATCCGGCTATTGTTAAAACCTGTGGAGGTGCTTCTCCACCGTCATCATGAGAATTTCTCATATTTAAACCAGCCTCCTTTGTAAGCTTAAATATAAATTTGACCCTTCTCCAAATAAGATTTGAACTCGCTATAGATATTGTAAAATCAGGGTGCTTACACAAATTACCAGAGTTTATAAAATATTGAGAACTATGAAGCTATGTGATATTTAAAATTTTTCCCGAGTTTGATTTCCGCTTAAAATCGAATAAATAATAATAAATAATAAAAGGCATGACCCGCTCAAGGAGGCCATGCCCTAATAATCTTGCTTCTAAGACATAACTTCCCTGCGCGGGGATTAACCCGATCAGGTTCAGGGGATCAGGAGTTATTCCTGTCTCAGCCGGCAAAAACCAGCTCTCCCAGTCATGCTCAATAATTCTCATGACTATTCTATTGTAATCAAACTATAACCTGTCTATCATTGCATCTTAATTTTAACAATTACAGCCAGCAGCTGCAAGCAATAATTTAAGATTATCCTGATCTAACATTCAGTATATCTAATATTTCAGCGGGATTTTCCATAATGACATCAGCCTTATCCTTCAGATCTTCCTCCTGCCCCACTCCACATAAAACCCCGGCTATTAAACCCACATCGGCATTGCTGGCAGTTTGCATGTCCACAGGTGTATCACCAACATAGGCTACTTC
>CAYOFJ010000117.1:0-6494 GCA_964403065.1 uncultured Halanaerobiaceae bacterium
AAACCAGGCATGAGGCTCCTGGCCGGTTACTTCAGCGGTTCCGGTTTTGCCATAAACTGTTAAGCTATTTGCTGATTCTGGCTCTACTTCGTTTTCATCCTCCGGGGTTTCCAGGGCTGCCGGTTGTCCGGTGCCTTCGGTAACGACTTTTTCCAGCATTATATCCATGGCTTCAATAGTTGTCTCTTCTAAAATTCTTTCCCTGTCTCTGTTGAGCTTTTCGGTCACTATACTTAACTCGGGCAGGTAACCACCATTGGCAAAAACTGCAAATAGCTTTGTCATCTGCAGTGGAGTCATCAACACCTGACCCTGACCTATAGCACTCCAGGCTAAGTTGACCTGGCTCTGTTCCGGATTTCCTAGTTGTCCGGTATTGGCAGGCAAGGAAATATCGGGAGATTGATTGAATTTGAAACGGCTGAAATATTCGGATAAATTTTCTGCACCCAATTCCAGACCAACTTTGGCCATCGTGGTATTTATAGAGTTAACCACAGCATCCTCTAGAGTGTGCTCCTGGAATATTTCTTCCTGGAAATTTCTGATCACATTACCTTCCACAGTTAATTCGCCGCTTTCTTCAAACTGACTTTCAATATTAAAAATATCCAGATCGAGAGCTGCAGCTGCTGTGAGAGCTTTAAAAGTGGAACCGGGAGGATAGCGCCCCTGGGCAGCCCGGTTGAACAAAGGTTGATCGGGGTCAGTGCTTAAATCAGCCCAACGTTCCTGGCTTATTCCCTGCACAAATTCGTTGGGATTATAACCAGGGGTGGAAGCCATAGTCAATATTTCACCACTGTCAGCATCTGCCGCTACCAGGGCTCCGTTTTCATCTTGCAGAGCATTTCTTGCTTTTTGCTGCAGGGGAAGATCAATGGAGGTATAAATGTCCTGACCATCTATGGGTTCAACTTCGGATATGATATCTTGTTGATTATCGTTTTGTCCAGTTCGGTTTTGGACTGAAAATTGATATCCTACATTTCCTCTTAGTATGTCTTCCAGGCCGATTTCAAGTCCACTGCGACCAACTTTTTCACCAGTTTGATAATTTCTTTCCGGATGATTTTCCTTCATTTCAGCTGTGACTTCTCCCAGATAGCCCGTTAAATGTCCGGTTGTTTCATCCTGAGGATATACCCGGCTTTCTTCGCGGCGGAAAAAGATACCTGGTATTGGTCGCAAAATTGGATCTAATTCCTGAAATTTCTCCTCACTAACAGTGGTTAAAGGAACAAACCAGTGTTCCTGAACTCCTGGGGCTTCATACTCACCACGGACATATTCTTCGCTTAACCCCAATTCTTCCTCCAGAGTAGATAATAATAGCTCTGAATCTTCAATACGACCTGGTTGAATGCCGATATTGATAACAGACCCTTCTCCAGCCAGCATTTCACCATTACGATCATAGATATTTCCTCTTGCAGGCATTAATATAGAACGTTCATAATCGGCTTCTAGACCATACCCGGGCAGGGGAATTTGATCCTGCCAGTGAATTTTCCAGGTAAAGAAACTATCCAGAGAAAGGGAAAAGTTTTTGGAGAGGTTGAGATCGATGTTTACATTTTTATCGGGGAAATATTCACTTTTATAAAGTAATTCTAATTCAAAAGCCCACCATCGAGATAATGCCGGTCTGTCTAAATTTTCCTGGGCTTCTAAGCTGACAATTTCTATTTCGGTTACCCCAAAAGCATCAGAAAATTCCTGAAAAGAATTGGAAATACTCTCAATAGTAGGCTGCTCCAGTTCTGGATGATGTAGGTCAGCCATTTGAGAATAGTTTCCTTCGATTATAGATTCAACATATTGTTCAGCTGTTTCGCGGGGATAAGGGAAAATGAAATCGGCAGCAAAATATATTGCTCCTGCGGTTATAACACCAATTAACAGAATAATTATAATGAGCCGCATAAATTATTCAACCTCCACAATTAAACATTTCTGCAAAGAAGCATTAAATCCTTTATAAGATATTCATTGATTTTATAATTTCCTATATAAAATCAATAAATAATGTTATAATTGTAATTAGTATAAACAAACAAATCATATTTTTGTGCGATAGTATTAGTATGTAAAACTGGAATTATGTCAACTGTTTTACTGTAAAAAAAATCTTTTATAACTATAATTAATAAAAGTTATTGATTGTGCTATAAATATTACAGTATATTTATATAATTATTGTTCAGGGGGCTATAAAACATGAGTTCTCAGCAGTCTTCAAGTTCTGCCGGCAAAAATTCTGAAAGCAGTGAATTTGAGCCCGTTGCTACTGAAAGAGCGTATACCATGGTAAGAAAATACGGCTGGTTTATCACTCTTCTAATAGGAATCGGCGGACAATTTTATCCTCAATTGGGACTTTTGGTTCCTTTTATTATGCTGGGCATGATAAGCATAAGCTTTTTTAAAGGACTTTATTTTTGCGGTAATTTTTGCCCACATGGTAGTTATTTTGATGTACCTCTTTTGAAGTTTAGCCCCACAAAAAAAGTACCAGATTTTTTGAAATCTAATTTATTTGCCGGATTAGTTCTGATATTTTTTCTGATTAACTTTTCCTGGCGATTAATTGCAGCTATACAGGCTGCTGGCGCTCCTCTGCATATTCGCCTGGGTTCTGTTTTTGCCAATATCTATGTTGTGATATTGCTGGTGGCAACTTTACTGGGGGTAATTAAAAACTCGCGAACCTGGTGTCATTTTTGCCCCATGAGAACTATCCAAATAGGGGTTTATAATTTGGGTAAAAAACTGGGTATTACCAGCAAATATAATGAAATGGTGGCTATTAAAGACAGTGAAGATTGTGTTGAATGTGGTAGGTGCAGTAAAGTATGTCCAATTGAATTAAAGCCCTATCCTACGTTAAAATACAAGCAGGAGAATGCATATCTGGAGTCTAATCATTGTATGCGCTGTCGAGTATGTATTGAAGAGTGTCCGGTGGAAGTTTTAGAGCTTTCTTCCACAAGTGAATGAGTGATTACAGGCAGGTTAGGAGGCATCTAAAAATGGAGAGACCAGACTGGGATGAATACTTTATGAAAATGGCTGATCTGGCAGCGGAAAGATCGACCTGTTTAAGAAGACAGGTAGGAGCTATACTGGTAAAAGAGAGACAGATCCTTGCTACAGGTTACAATGGTGCTCCCCGGGGTGTTGAGCACTGTGAGAAAACCGGCTGTTTGCGGCAGAAAAGAGGAGTCCCCAGTGGTGAAAAACATGAAATTTGCCGGGGTGTGCATGCTGAACAAAATCTGGTTGCTCAGTCGGCCTTTCATGGGGTGAAAACCGAAGGTTCTACGGTATACTGCACCAATCAACCCTGTGTAATTTGTGCCAAGCTGCTCATAAATGCCGGGGTGGATAAAATATTCTATCAAGAAGGTTATGATGATCCTTTCACGAAAAAACTTCTGGACAATTCCGGAATTGAGATGGAGAAATTTTCTATCTAAAATTAATACAACAAATTAAATACAACAAATTACAGGAAAGGAGAAAGAAAAATTAATGCCGGGAACGGAAAAAGCAATTGATAAAATTTTAGTTATTGGCTGGGATGTCGGGGGCTGGATGAGCAGCAATCATGGTTTTGCTGTTCTGGAATATGCTATCAATACCGATAAAATATTCTGGAAAGGCTTGCTCAATAATAAAGCTATTTCGGAGGATAAATTACTTAAATTAAAGTCAGTTATAGATGATTGTGGACTGTCTGGAAAGATAGAGAGGAAGACGGGAAAGATCAAACTTTTTCAGGATTATAAAAATGTAGTTTTAGGAGTAGATGCTCCCCTGGGGCTGCCCTATAAGTATCATGATTTCATTGATAATTCAGCCAATATTATCAATCGTCCTCCCCGGGAAATTGATAATCCCCTGGCTTATAGGAGAACGGATAGATTGATATATAAAAAGTTCAATAAAAAACCTCTTTCAGCTACTTTCGACAGATTGGGCACCAGTTATACTGTAGCTATGGCTCATGTTCGAAGCTGGAAGAAAAAACATAATTTCACCCTGATCCCCCAGGAAAAGCAGGCTGCCCAAAGACAGATAATCGAGGTTTATCCGGGATTAATAAAAAAGCTCAAAACTGAGTTTTCTGAATGTGAGAAATTTTTTCAAATTATTCCCGAGGAAATTTCTGCTGGCAATCACAGCTATGATGCTGCTCTTTCTGCCCTGCAGGCTCTGGCTGTTTTGTTGGACGGTCAGGGGCAGCTGCCCAAAATGGAAAAGCCGGAAAGAGTAGATGAGATTTTATCCACAGAAGGATGGATTTTCTTTCCGGCTGTTAATAAATAGGATTTTCCCCCTGGCAAATATTGGAATTGCCATATTTATTTGCCTATCAAATCTGCTTACTTCTCTAATTTATACTTTTATAAGCATTAAAAATTTGATCATTTACTCTGTTTATTTTTGACCGAAAACAAACTAATCACAGGAAAAATTGCCTTAGTCAGTTTTTAAATATTTATCGAACCAGTTTACTGTTTCTTCAAGACGTTTGATACGGTGTTCTGGTTTTCCGCTGCGGGAAAGTTCGTGATTTTCTTCTTTGAAAAGGCACAACCGGCTTTCCACATCGTGATATTTAAGGGCGGTGAACATCTGCAGTGCTTCTGGCATCCAGCAGCGGTAATCCTTTTCAGAGTGAATGAAAAGAGTTGGGGTGTTCACTCTGTCAGCATACTTAAGGGGTGAGCCATTCCAGAGTTTTGAAAAATCATTCCAGGGGTTGGCACCTTTATATTGATCTTCTACGAAGAAATAACCTATATCAGTGGTCCCAAACATGGATATCCAGTTGGAGATACTGCGCATGGAAACTGCAGCATTAAATCTATCTGTATGGCCGATAATCCAGTTAGTCATATAGCCTCCATAGGAACCTCCTGCTACACCCAGTTTGCTGGAATCTATAAAATCAAACCTTTTTTCGGCCTCATCCATTACTTCCATTAAATCTTTGTAATCTCTATTACCATATC
The DNA here is from genome assembly GCA_964403065.1 of uncultured Halanaerobiaceae bacterium. GTDB lineage: Bacteria > Bacillota > Halanaerobiia > Halanaerobiales > Halarsenatibacteraceae > Halarsenatibacter. The sequence goes on from CAYOFJ010000117.1 coordinate 5,022, forward strand.
CATCTCTGATATCCGCAAATTCATTACCTCTGCCATCACTCCCACGGGGATTGCAAAATAAAACTGCATAACCCCTGCTGGCGAGAACCTGGAATTCATGAAAAAATATAGGACCATAAGCAGCTTTGGGTCCACCATGTATCTGTAAAATAGCAGGATATTTTTCGCCTTTTTGAAAGTCAACTGGCTTCATAATCCAGGCATCTATAGTTTTATTATCGGAAACAGTAACTTCAAAATGTTCGGGGCGGGATATCTGTTTGTTTTCTAGAAAAGCACTATTGAAATCGCTTATTTGTTGCTCTTCTCTGTTTTTCAACAGATAGAGTTCCTGCAGCTGATTTCCTTTAAAACCAGTGAAAGCTATAGTATTTTGCTGGACGTCAAACATATCCACCGTGTCAGTATTATTTGCTAGCTTTTCAATTTCAATATTATCATCCTGGCTGTTTAATATATTCAAATAAGTATTATATTTTTCCGTGGTGATAAAATACAGTTTTTCTTTCTCTGCGGTAAATATTTTTCCTCCACCCAGGCGCGAATCATTTATGACTCCGGGCTGCAGGCTTTTATCTATTTTTTCAGTTAATTGTTTAATACTCTGGCTTTCAAGATCAAGCAAAAATATTTCCGGGTTGGAGTTAATACCCATTTCTTCTTTTGTGTTGGCGGCAAAATAAATTTCTTTTTGGTTTTTGAAGGTTATAAAATCAATAAGCCAGTCTTTGTCTGTATATTGTTCTAAGTTTTCTTTTTCCTGGTCATAAATATATAAATTTGTTTTGAGTGGGGCCTTATCGGCAAAATGGTGCATATTGAGGCAGATCAAATTTTCTTTAACCACAAAGTCGGCTATATCATATTTATCGCCTACTATCTGTTCGTATTCGCCATTATCGAGGTCAAGTCGGAACAATTGAGTGCGGTGTTGATCGATAAAACCTTCACCATTTGCCCAGAAGGGTATTTCCTGTAATATTTCGTAGTCCTTTTCGGCTTCTAGTTCTTCTTTATCTCTTTCTTTTAAGTCTTTTTGGGCGGTGAATATTAGATTTCCCAGCTTATCTGCCGTAAAATCTACGATTTGCCTGGGAATGGTGGTAAAGTGTTGAGCTTCGCCACCATTTATATTGATAGTATATAATTTTGTTTCAGGAAGTATTTTATCTTCCTCGTTTTCCTCTCTATCGGAAACGAACAAAATGTTATTGTTATCTAACCAGCAGAAATTACCGTCATTTTTGCCGGAAGTAAGCTGCAGCATTTCTTCTGCCGCTAAATCATAAATCCAGAGCTGTGAAGTATAATTGTTTTCTTCTTTGTCTGCTTCTTTAACTAAAAAACATATATTTTTTCCATCAGGAGAAAATTTCAGCTGAGATAAATAATTGAATTCCAAAAAGCTTTCGATATCAATAGTTTCCATTTTTATGAACCGTCCTTCCTGTGTTTTAAATTTATTTAATCTGG
>CAYOFJ010000118.1:0-6469 GCA_964403065.1 uncultured Halanaerobiaceae bacterium
GGATCTTTAAAATAGAAGGGTTTTTAAAAGGGGGGAGAATAAATGCCAGTTAAATGTTTTAAGGTGCAAAATAAAGATATGTTTTTAGAAAAATGTAATTACAAGGTTAAAATAAAAACCATTGCTCTGTTAATTTTTCTGGGAGTATTTTTAGCCAATCCGGGGAATGTAATAAGTTTTGATCTGCTGGCAGTAAAAGATTCATTTAGACTTGGTCTAACTCCTTTAATTACCATGCTTTCAGGTATATTGTTGGGACCCTTCCTAGGATTATTGTTGGGTTTTTTAATTGATTTTATTTCTGTGGCTTTATGGCATGGCCTGGCTCAATACTTTTATAGTTTTGGTGTGATTGTAATGATAAGGGCGTTTCTGGCCGGTTATGTCTATCACTATTTTTTTAAGGAGCTTTCTTTAAAAGCCGTCACAACTGCAATAACAGTAAGTTATATAGTCACTTCTGTACTTCTCACCCCCTTTGCCCTTAATTATCATTATGGAATTGTCATATATGATGCTGTTATTCAGAGGTTGACACTTCAAGGTCTTGCAATTCCTGTTTATGTTATTTTAGCCTATATGCTTTTGCAATACAGGAAAAAATCACTGGATTTATTAAAAGTGCATAAAAAACTGGAAATCCAGGCAAATACTGATGAACTAACCGGGCTTCCTAATAGGAGGATTTTTATTACTACTTTAAAGAAATATATCTCCCGGGCAAAAAGACATAAATCTGCACTGGCATTAATTTATATAGATTTAGATGATTTTAAATATTTAAATGATAGTTTCGGTCATATAGCCGGAGATAAATTTCTGGCGGCCGTGGGAGAGTTATTACAGAGTGAAGTTCGTCGGGAAGACCTGTCTGCCAGGCTGGGCGGGGATGAATTTGCTGTGGTGTTGTGTGAAGTGGATATAAAACATATAGAAGATGTTACAGAGAGAATTTTGCAGGGGATTAAAAATATTAATATTGACGAAAACCAGCGAGCAATTACAGCTAGTATTGGTCTGGCAAGTTTAAAACAAGAAGATGATTACGAAAGCTTTATTTCCAGAGCTGATGAAGCTATGTATACAGCCAAAGTAAAAGGAGAAGGGCACATTCAAAAATCCCCGGAATTAACCGACAATATTATTGAATTTAGACGCCCATAGTTTCTTGCGCCTATTTTTTAGTGCTTGAAAAATGGAGTAACTTTTGCTAACATAAACATGTTAACAATAATTAATTTATGATTGTTAAAATACTATAAACATCAACATATAAAAGTTTATTTTTGAACTTACCGCCCCCGCTTCAGGTGTTGTCCTGAAAAGCGGGGTTTTAACATTAAAATATTTAGATTTATACAGGTTATGTTATAAAAAGGCAGAATTTAGGAGGCAATTTAAATACATGCGATTATTTCTGGCATATTTACATGCTAAGACTCATTATTTCATCAATAATACTTTAGGTATAAAGCACATTATACAATTTACTCTGGGACTTTTAGCAGGAGGTTGGGCTCTCAGGGCAGCAAATGAAGGCAGCTTAATTATGATGATTTTGGTTCTGGCTGCATTTTCTCTTTTGAATCAATTTTTTCATAATATGTTCAAACAGGTCCATATAGCAAATGTAGTTGTAAAATCTGAAGAGGCAGCAGAAAAAACCGCTCAAAAATTAAAAGAAAGAAATATAAAAGTACGCAAAAAAGAAAAAAAGGACAGAAAGAATAACAAATCTCCAGCTGTAAAACAAAAAGATAATTCAGATGAAAATAAGGAAGAGGATGATAAATCAAATAATAGTTAATTAATAATATAAAAGAAGGGTGGGGTTTAATTTTGCAAATAGAGTATATTGATTTTTCTGAAAATATTTTTGCCCGGGCTGTTAATAGTGAGCCCACCTTATATGTAGTTGATTCTGAACATGCTAATAATTTACGGTATCTGCAATCAGAATATGAAAATTACAAACAGCCTTTACAAAAAAGAAGCGATTTCATAAAATTTTCCGACTTAAAAGAATGGCTTTATGCCAGTCAGAAAATAACTCTGCGTGAGGAAAAACTTTCGGTTATATTATATAATTTGCTTAATCAGCAGGAAAAAACTAGACTTGGCATTGAAAATTACAACGATATTATAGAATTTTCCTCTCAATTCCATGAGTTTTATAGACAGTTAAAAGAATATCAGATAGAAGAGATGCCGGAAATGGAAGGCTGGCAGCAAGAAAGATTTGAATTGGTAGAAGATATAAGAAAAAGATATGTGCAGTATTTAAATAAAGAAGGTTATGCAGCTTCAACTCTTTCCCCAAAAGATTCCAGTATTTCCCTTGCTCCTGTAGAAGACTTTACCCGCATTGTTTTTTTTAATACCATTAATCTTACTCCCCTGGAAAAGGATTTAATTCGAACTCTGGATAGAAAATTTTCCGGGGAGATTTCTTTATTTTTGCAGATGTCTGAATCCGATTTTTCTCGGCAGGAACTGGAGCTGAAAAATTTAAGTTTACCCCCAAAATTGCCAGCAGAGGTTAAACTCTATCGAGCGACAGAAGATATGCTGCAGGTAGCTTCTGCTTTTTACCTGTCTGAGCCGGGATGTAGCCATCTTCTTACTCCTCGTCTGGATGATACAGAATATCAGCAACTAATATCAACTAAAAAAATTGATATGCCCCGCCAGGAAATGTTTAGCGTCAGTGATATATATCGTTTTCTGGAAATATTGCAAAAATTATTGGGGGCTTCTCCTTCGGATAAAGAAGAAGTAGCTTTACCCGAACTGCAGGATGCTCTTACCCGGCCATTTTTTCGGGAATATTTTCAATTATCTCCAGGGGTTCTAAATAAAATCAGAGATTTATTGAGAGACAATTTTCTTTATCTGGATAGAGAGCTGCTGCAAAGAAAGGTGCCTTCTTTAAAAATAATTTTAGATGAGCTCAACAAATTGGGACAGATAAAAGAAATGAAAGACCTGATCAATTATCTTGATGATCTAAACCTGGAGGTTTTGTCCAGTTCTGACTACTGGAATGATGTAGAACAATTTTACGATTCCCTATTGGAACTAAAGTCTCTGGAAGACATGGATTTAGTCAACAGCTGGCAAACTTTTTACGATAATCCTTCTCTGGGGCTTATAGACAGAGTATTACAGTATATGGAATACAAAAAAATATCTCCTCTTTTTGAGGAGGAAAAGGAAAATGTTACATATGACTTAAAACTGCAGGATTTAGAAACAGCAGCACATATTTCCCGCGATCATTTAATAGTGTTTAATGCCAGCCAGGGATGGCTGCCATATCCGGATTCACAGGGTTTTCTTCTTACTGAGACCCAGCGCCGCGAAGTAGGACTTCCTACTCGAGAAGATGAGCGGCAAAAACAGCGATATAATTTTCTGCGTCATTTATTTACTGCTGATAAAGCAGATATATTGTCCCTGGATAATAAAAAGGAAAATAAAAGTCCCGGAGCTTTTATAGAAGAACTACGGCTCAATTATGATCTTTCTTTTCAGCAGGCTCCTGTGTCTGAAACCCACTACCCTGCCTTTTATAGATCTATTTTTGCCGAAAATGGATCTGATATTTTTGCTCCATCAGCTGGAACTGTTTCCCGGGAGTTGCCTCAGTTAGTAGGCAGGCCGGATGAGATTGAGAAGGAGGAAGCTCTTACCGTAAAAGCTGAAGATTTTCCCGGTACGGGCAGAGGTTTCAGTCTTAGTTTTTATAAATACAACACTCTGGAAAAATGCTATTTTCGCTTTTTTTGTGAGCATTTGATGCAGCTTAAACCTGAGCTGGGTAAAATTGAACGTATATTGGAGCCTATTACCTTTGGCAGCATGGTGCACTTTATGACAGAGAAACTCATGCAGAAAAAATGCTGGCAGGATGGAGAAAAAATGAAAGGGATAATTGGTAATGTTGTTGATGATGTGCTGAGAGATTATCACTTAAAAATTGATCATCGCTTTGAAGATTTTTATCATAGAGTAATCAGGAAAGAACTGGTGGAATCGCTGCAGCGGTTCTGGTATTCTACTGCTTCACCTCTACAGAATGATATGATGCAATTTATCGACCGTGAAGTTGAATACAGTCCAGCTCACGGCAAATCAGAACCATTTTTCACTTCCGGACTGGTAGATTTTTACCTGAGCGGCAGAATAGATCTTTTACTGGAAGCCGAGGATAAAATAGCTCTGGTTGATTTTAAAAGTGGTAGATTAAAACCTGAACAGCTAAATTTCTATGCTATTTTACTTAAACAAACTCGCAATGAAAATAGGCCTATATATAAATATTTTTATCAGGTTATGGAAAGAAAATTTCATCAGGAAGGCCCCAATTCTGAACTGGATTTTCGCCAGGAATTGCAGGAAGTATTAGAGCAGTTTGTAGAGGAAGGTAGATATACTAAAAATGAGAATGAATGCTATAATTGTAATTACAGAAAAATTTGCCGGGTGGTGGAAAACCAATGAAAAAAGTTCTCAAAGCCAGCGCTGGAACGGGCAAAACTTATCGGCTTTCTCTGGAATATATTGCCGATTTACTTTCCGGTCAGGATTTCACCGAAATTGTGGTTTTAACATTTACTCGTAAGGCAACAGCTGAAGCCAGAGAACGAATACTAAATCATCTGCAGGAGCTGGAGGAAAAAGGGAAAGAAGCCGGGGTATGGCAGGAATTAAAAGTAAATCACCAGAATGTGAAATATCGACCGGAGGTAATAAAACAATGCCGACAGCAGATGCTTCTCAATAAAGATGGAATTCATATTTATACTATTGATAGCTTCACCAATCAATTATTCAATAAGGTTGTGGCTCCTTATCTGGGGGTTTATAATTATGAGATTATGGCAGAAGATAAAGAACAGGAAATAGTTAGTGAGGTTTTCCGACGCCTGCTGCAGCAGGAAAAATATTTTTCGCGGCTTGAAGAAATATTTGATATAAAGGTAAGTCGTAACTATCAAAATATATTAAACTTTATTGAAAATATCGTAGAAAATCGCTGGAAATATTTGCTTATCGAGAATAAAAAACGCGAAGAATATACTGACACGGATTTTTTAACCTATTTTGCACGATGCCTGGAAATAGTGAAAACTGTTGCTGATGACAAAAACGCGGAATTAATGGATTTGGTGGTTAAAGATTTTGAAGATGCGATTTCTGGTTATGAAAATTTGCAAAGAAATGGAGCTGAAAAAGAAGAACTAAGGGAATTTATCTCCGGATGCCGGAAATTATTTTTGAAAGAAGACAAAACTTTCTGGAGTGGTAATCGGGTAAGAGGTGAGCCCAGAGATAGAGCCAGATCTGAATATCAAAAATTTCAAAGTCGGCTGGCCCGTTATATTTTTAATCTTGAAGTTAAACCGCTGGAAAATGCCATATTTGAGCTGGCAGATGCTGTTTTTGCCGAATATGATAGTCTCAAAATGCGCCGTCAGAAATTTACCTATAGTGATATCAGCAACTATGTTTACAAGTATTTAGTAAAAGAAGATTTATCTCTGCCGGGCGGGAGTTTAAGTCAATTTTTGGCTCAGATGACCGGCAGTGAAATTAAATCTTTGTTTATAGATGAATTTCAGGATACCAGTATACTCCAGTGGAAGATTTTAGAGAATTTTGTAGATTGTCAGAGAGATTTTATCGCCGTTGGTGATGCCAAACAATCTATATATCAATGGCGGGGAGGAGAAAAGGAGCTTTTTGTTAGCCTGCCCCAATTGCTTAAAAGTGAAGAAGAAACACTGGAAACCTGTTATCGCAGTGATAAGAATGTGGTTAGATTTATAAATGATCTATTTCAGAATTTACATCCGAAATGGGATTATGACAGGGTTGACCCCAGACCCGATGCTGAAGAGGGTTATGTGGAATTTCTGCTGGGGGGAGGCAGTGCTGTAATTAGTGAGGAGACAAAAAAGTTTCAGAAACTTTCTGAAGAAAGACAGAAAGAAATTCGGGCGCAAAATCAGCAGGTAGTAGAAAATTTAAGAGAAAATATTGCTATTAGACTAAAAGAGGATTTTACAAGTTATAAAGATGTTGCGGTTCTGGCCCGAACCAATAAAGAGTTGAGGGAAATAGCCGGTTATCTGACAGAAAAAGGTGTGCCTTATGTGCTGCATCAAGAAGGAAATTTGCTGGAAAATAAAGCTGTTGAACCTCTTTATCAGCTGCTGATTTATTTGTGGCAGGGAGATTATCATAATCTACTCAACTTTTTACGCAGTGATTTAGTTCAACTGCCTCAGGAGAAGTTGAGATTTATGCTTAAAAATAAAAGTGAAATCAATCAGCTGCTGGATAAATCGCGGCGGGCGTCAGCAGCAGAAAGTGATCTTTCTTCCCGGCAGTTATTGCAGGAGCATAAAGCCCCGGCTGAAGTGCTGGAATGGATCATAGATTTGACCCGGGTAAAATATGACAG
>CAYOFJ010000119.1:0-6458 GCA_964403065.1 uncultured Halanaerobiaceae bacterium
AAAATGAAAATTTAATACAGGCTCAGCCCTTATGGTTTAGAACTATATTAGGTGTGGGTTTGGTGCTTATGATTTCTGTTTTGGGCAAATTATTTTTGCGAGGGAGGAATTAAAATGTTAAAGAGGATTTTGGCTTTTTCGGGTATTGTTATTTTTATGTTAACTGTCAGTTTTTTTGGTGTGGCCGGTGAAATAACAGCTCATGAAATAATTTTTGACTTCTCACAGAGGGCAGAGGTTAATGAAGAGGTTGATATAGACTTAAGTTACGGCCATTTTCCTGATGAATACGATTACGAGCATTCATTTTTTCCTGAACTGGAAAATGGCGAGCTGGAAGTCATAAAACCGGATGGTAGCGAAAAAGAACTGGATTTTACCAGAGAGGCAGAGGCTTATTCCACAGCCTATACTCCAACTGAAGCGGGTGTTCATTGGCTGACTTTTACCAGCAGACCCGTAGTAGACAGAACTGATGACGGTGATGGCAGACAGCTGCGCTATTACGATGCCAAAGCACCCCTGATTGTGGAAAATGAAGGAGAGGCGTTTGAAGTTCCTGCAACTGAACTGACTGTCGAGGTTGTAAGCCAGAGCGAGATTAACAACAATGTAGATGAAGAGCTCTCGTTCCAGATTTTATATGGAGAAGAGCCGGCAGTTGATCAATCTCTGACAGTTGTTGGTCCTCAGGAACAGGTTCAAACTGACACCACGGATAGCGAAGGCAACTTTACCTTTACCCCTGATGAAGAGGGAGTCTGGTTTATTCATGTAAGTAATCTGACGGACAAAGAGCAAGAAGGCGAATTTCGCGGAGAAGAATATGACAGAATACGCTACAATTCAGCTCTCTATCTGGAGATAGAAGAGAAAAAAGGGTTTTTCGAAAGCCTTTTTGATTGATTCACAGTATTTTCGCAGAATCTATTTGCATATAACTCTGACGGATAAGAGGAAAGGAATAAAATGGAACGGATAATAGAGGTAAATAATCTTTCCTATACATATAAAGATGGAACTGAGGCTTTGCAGAAAATTAGTTTTTCTATAGAGCCCAATTCCCGGGTGGCCATTATGGGCCCAAATGGCGCGGGCAAATCCACACTTTTATTTCACCTTAATGCTCTTTACATGGCTCAGCAGGGTGAAGTATTTATTAAGTCCCGGAAAGTAAAGGAGGAGAACAAAAATTGGGTGAGAAAGATGGTGGGTTTGGTCATGCAGGATCCCGATGATCAAGTTTTTTCCACCACAGTATATGAAGATGTAGCTTTTGGTCTGGTCAATTTTGGCTGGCAGGATAAAGAGAAAATAGATAGAAGGGTTAATTGGGCCCTGAAAGCAGTCGATATCTATGATCTTCAGGATAAAAACCCACATCATCTCAGCTATGGGCAAAAAAAGCGGGCAGCAATTGCCGGAATTTTAGCCGTTAAACCGCAGATAATTATTTTCGATGAGCCCCTTTCTTACCTTGATCCCGGTGGTCAGAGAACTCTGCGTCAAATTTTAAATGAGCTTTATTGCAATGGCAAAACTCTTCTGGTTGTGACTCATGATATTGATTTTGCACTGGAATGGGCTGATAGAGTTATTATTCTTAATGACGGAGAAATTTTATACAGTGGAGGGCAAGAAGTCTTTACCTGCGAAAATATTATGGGCACAGCTGATCTTACTAAACCAAAAATCATTAAATTATTGCAAAAACTGGAAGTGGTTGATCTGGAAGATATGTCTGAGCTTCCCGGAACTGTAGAGGAAGCAGCAGCATATTTAAATGATCTATATGCCAGTTTTGGCAATTTCAAAGAAAGGAGCAGTTAAATTTATGGAAAATAGTGCAGTGATTTTACTGGGACATGGCAGCAGGGCGGAAAAAGCTAATGAGGTATTTGCCAGCATGGTGGACAAATTAAAAGCGAGGTTAAATTATCAGTATGTTACAGGAGCTGCTATGGAATTAACTGAACCTACACTGGAAACTAAAGTCGAGGAAATGGTGGAAAAAGAGATTGAGAATATTATCATTCTCCCTCTCTTCTTATTTCCAGGTATTCATGTGCAGAAAGATATACCTAAAATGGTGGAAAAACTGGAGGAAAAATATCCTCAGATAGAATTCAAAATGGGGGATATTATCGGTGCTGATGAAAGACTGGTAGATATTTTGCAGGATAGACTGAAAGGGGTCAACTAAAGTGGATATAATTACAGATCCCGCAAAAATTCAGGAAAAAAGCCTGGAAATTATTGATAATGTTCTGTCACCCCTCGCAGTTAAAGAGGAAGAAAGAGATATTATTTATAGAATAGTTCATGCCACCGCGGATTTTGATATTGGTGAAGTTACGGTGATTTCCCCAGACGCAGTAGAAAAAGGCAGAAATGCGCTGCAGGCAGGGGCCAGCATAATCACAGATGTTAATATGCTTAGAGCTGGAATTAGTCTCAAAAAAAGTGACAGGTGGAATTATAATGTAGCATGTTATATAAATGATGAAGATGTGAGGGAGCAGGCCGAAGAAAAAGGCATTACTCGTTCTATGATGAGCATGCGCAAAGCAGCAAATATCTCCGGAGAAAAAATATTTGTAATTGGTAATGCTCCCACCGCCCTGGCAGAATTAATAAAATTGATCAGAGCAGAAAAAGTAAAGCCCGCTTTAGTTATTGGTACTCCAGTCGGTCTGGTAGGGGCGCGCGAGGCAAAAAGTGAGTTAGAAAAACTATCTACACCTCATATCACCATAAAAGGTAAAAAGGGCGGCACTGCAGCGGCGGCAGCAGCAGCTAATGCCTTAATTTACTTACCGGAATAATTTAGTGTTCAGGTAAAATTATAATAGGCGGTATTTCATATGAGTGCATCTAACAAAAACAGAGATTTAAATATACTGGAGAATAGTTGCCAAAATAAAATAGATTTTAGTGTCAGCAATTATGAAGGAGAGAAAGGATTTACCACTGGAAGTGCTGCAGCTGGGGCAGCAAAAGCAGCTGCTTTGATGTTGTTTACTCAGAAAGAAGTATCTACCATAGAAATATCTACTCCTGCTGAAATTGCGATAAAGTTAAAAATCACTCGCTCAAATTTTACAGAAGACCGGGCTAAAGCTGTCATTATCAAAAAGTCAGGTGAGGACCCTGATGTTACTGATGGTATGGAAATAGCGGCTCTGGTGGAAATCATACCGGAAGTAGAAGGCATAAAAATTACTGCAGGTGATGGTGTGGGCACAGTCACCAAACCCGGTTTAGCTGTGGAAGAAGGTGAGCCAGCTATTAATCCTGTGCCCCGCAGAATGATTCGAGAGGAAATTAAAAAAATATGGCAGCAAACTGAACAAAAACAAACAAAAATTATGGACAGTGATGAAAACAATAATGAGATTTCCTCATATGGCTTAAAGGTCACTATTTCTGCTCCCGGAGGAAAAAAGGTGGCCGAAAATACATTCAACCCCCGCCTGGGCATAAAAGGTGGGATTTCTATTCTGGGGACCACCGGTATAGTAGAACCCATGTCTGATAAAGCTTACAAAGATTCTCTTGCTCTAAAACTTTCTCAGGCCAGAGCTCAGGGATGGCAAAAATTTGTGCTGGTTTTTGGCAACTATGGCAAAGAAATGGCCCGGGAAAAAGGTTTTCCGGAAGAGCAAATAATAAGGATGAGCAATTATGTAGGATTTATGCTGGAAGAATGCTGCCAGGAAAATGTTAATGAAATTTTGCTTATGGGCCAGATAGGCAAACTTGTAAAAGTTGCTGCCGGCATTTTCAATACTCACAGCCAAATAGCTGATGCTCGCCTGGAAACCATAGCCGCCTATTCAGCCGCTATGGGAGCGAAAGCTTTAACAGTAAAAAAGATTTTAAATGTCAACACCAGTGAAGAAGCAGTGGAAATCATTGTAAACAATAATTTACAGGAAGTATTTGGGATGCTGGCAGAAAAAATTCTTGAGCGGATAGAAATTTATATAGATTGTGATATCAAGCTGGGAGCGGTTTTGTTTTCTCTCAAATCGGGTATACTGGCTGTTAAAGGAAATACTGAATTGCTGAAAGGTCTGGGTGAATAAATATGTCAGAGTTTAATAGTTTCACCGTGGCGGGAATAGGGCCGGGCAGCCGTGAGTATCTACTGCCCATAACTGAGAAAGAGGCTGAGGAAGCTGAGCTGTTAATCGGGGGCAGGCGGGCTTTGCAGCTTTTTTCTCATCTGGATACGGCCAAACATGAAATAACTGCTGATATTAAGCAAGTCCGCACAATAATCAGAAATAATTTTAAACAAAAGAAAGTTATGGTGCTGGTGTCAGGAGATCCGGGTTTGTATAGTCTGGCCGGATATCTTCAGAGATTTTTTGATCGCAGTAAAATGAATATTATTCCGGGCGTAAGTGCTATGCAGCTGGCTTTTGCCCGGGCTAATTTGCTCTGGCAGGATGCTCGCTTTCTCAGTTTGCACGGTCGAGAAAATATGTCCGAGCTGGAAAAGCTGGTCCGGCAGGGACAAAAAGTTGGCGTGTTTACAGATGAAAAATTTACACCTGATAGTATAGCAGAATACCTGTTACAGCAGGGATGTAAAGACAGAAATGTATTTGTGGCCGAAAAATTGACCTATTGCGAGGAAACAAATATTTTCGGCAAGCTCTCTGAGCTGAAAGATCATGAATATGCTAAACTTAATGTGATGGTGATATATGATGAAAAACAGCGAAAGTAGGGAGAAAAACTGCTGGGATTACAGCACTCCTGGCATACCAGAAGAAAAATTTGTTCAGGGAGATCTGCCGCTGACAAAACGTGAAGTGAGAACTATAAGTATTTCTCGGCTGCGTCTAAAAACTGACCATGTAGTATATGATATAGGAGCGGGCACCGGCACGGTTTCCATAGAAATAGCCCGGCAGTCTCATAAAGGGAAAATTTTTGCCGTGGAAAAGGAAAAAGCCGGCATCGATCTTATCAGAAAAAATGCAGATAAATTTGCCGTCTCCAATATTGAGATTATTAGAGGGGAAGCACCTCAGGCTCTGAAAGATTTACCACAATGTGATAGAATTTTCATCGGCGGAAGTGGAGGTAGATTAACAGAAATACTGGCAGTGGCTGTCGACAAACTGCGGCCTGGTGGCATAATGGTAATAAATGCTATAACCATTAATACTTTGACTGAAGCCTGGCAGGGATTAAAGGAAATAGGTATGGATGTAGAAGTAACACAGCTGGCAGCCGCTCGCAGCAGAAAAATAGGAGATTATGATATGTTAAAGTCTTTAAATCCTGTGTTTATTATCACTGGAGAAGGGGAAGAAATTTAATGAAAGGAAAAGTTAAGGGGAAATTATATGGTATAGGTGTAGGACCGGGCAATCCCGAGCAGCTAACTTTACAGGCTTATGATATTTTACAGCAGGTAGATGTCATCTGTCCTGCTTCATCTCAGCCCAATAAAAGAAGTCTGGCGCTGAAGATTGTGGAAAAAGCAGTGGATATTACTGCCGAAATAGATAAATTGATTTTTCCTATGACGGAAGATGACAGTGAAATGCAGCAGGCCTGGAAACAGGCAGGCAAAAAAGTTATTGATCACCTGGAAAATAAGCAGGAGGTAGCTTTTATCACCCTGGGAGATCCCCTGCTGTACAGCACATATATATATTTATTGGAAGAACTGAAAAAGTATGACCATGAATTTAAGATCGAAACTGTTCCCGGGGTTAGTGCTATAACAGGCTGCAGCAGCTGTTTAAATTTGCCTTTAGCCAGTGGGGAGGAAAAAGTGGCTGTTATGCCGGTTTCCGCTCAGGGAGACAGTGAGAATCTTTACGAAGAAATCAGTGAAATTCTGCAATTTTTTGACACCCTTGTTTTGTTGAAAGTTTCTCGAGATTTTCGTAAAATAAGAGAAACACTGGCTGATCTTAATTTAAAGCAGCAGGCTGTTTTAATCAGCCGTTATGGACAGTCACAGGAACAGGTTATAACTGATATAGACAAATTGGACCCTGATGAGATTGATTATTTATCCTCGATGGTAATCACCAGGAACAGCAGTTTAAAGTCACAGAAAGGAGCCCAACACTAATGAAAAAAGTTTATTTTGTGGGAGCAGGCCCGGGAGATCCGGAATTAATTACAGTCAGAGGCAGGAAACTTCTAAAGCAGGCTGATGTGGTTATTTATGCTGGCTCTCTGGTGAATCCGGAACTGCTGGATTATACAGAAGATGCCGAAATTCATAATAGTGCCGAAATGGATTTAGAATCCATAATGACTGAAATAGAAACAGCGGTAAATCAAGATAAATTAGTCGTAAGACTTCATACCGGTGATCCGGGAGTATATGGTGCCCTGCAGGAACAGCTTGATTTGCTGTATGAAAGGAATATAGAGTGTGAAATTATTCCCGGTGTCAGCTCTTTTCAGGCAGCATCAGCAGC
>CAYOFJ010000120.1:0-6428 GCA_964403065.1 uncultured Halanaerobiaceae bacterium
AGGCCTTATGCATTCTTTTAATGAGAAAACGAGAAAACAGCACCAGAAAAGGCACAAAAATCAAGGTCACAAGTGTAAGTGAAATACTCATATAAAACATAATGGCTATGGTGCCGCCTACCAGCACCAGAGAATTGATTACAGCCTCCGGCCCGTGGTGAACAAATTCCTGCAGTTTATTAAGATCATCAATAATTCTGGACATCAGTTCACCGGTCTTTTTATGATCATGAAATTTCATCGATAACCGCTGATAATGCTGGTAAAGATCATTGCGCATATCCCGTACACATTCCTGGGCTATACGATGTCCATTAAAAATGGTATATTTGCGCACCAGGGCTCTTAGAATAAAAATCCCAAAAGCTAAAGCTACCAGAAAACCCAGCCGCCCAAAATTCTGATTGGGAATAGCTTCATCAATTATTTCCCTCATAATAAGGGGTGGTATTAACAGTAATACTGCGGCCACAACATGAAGCATCTGCACAAATATGAAATCTTTTTTATAATCCTTTAAATGTACTCTGTAAAATCTAGATAGCATTTCTTTGTAAGTATAATCGTAGCTATCTTCTGTCTGCTCCTCCTGTTCTTTTTGTTGATCATCTTGCTTATTTTCAACCATGGAATCCCCCCTGGAAATCTATGGAAAAGTATTAAACATCTAAACTATTAAGCGAAAACCACCAAAAACAGATCAGCACAAATTACTTAAGAAATATTAATCAGAAAAATGTAAAATTTAATATTGAGATGAAATATATTTAAGAATTATTATTTTTGCATATAATTTTCCTATCACCTTTCATCACAGAATTATACCACATTTATTGTTAAAGCACAAATAAATTGATAAATTTTCTTTATAAGCCGGAAACAATGCATTTGAAGGCATAAGAAACTCTGATTATATAATATATATATTAATTTTAACAGCCGTTTTGACGAAAAATCTAAAATTTAAACTCTCTATAATTATGACGATCAAACCCCAAATACCTCATAATATACTGCACAATTCGAGGTGCAGCCTTTCCATCTCCATAAGGATTAGGTGCTCCTGCTGTCTGTTCATAAAATTCTTCCTCTGTCAGCAGTCGGGTGGTTAGCTCCACAATATTTTTTCTGTTAACACCGGCTTTAATCACTGTTCCCGCTTCAATAGCTTCCGGCCTTTCTGTAGTCTCTCTCAATAAAACAACTGGCACATCAAAAGCAGGAGCTTCTTCCTGTATCCCCCCCGAATCAGTCAGCACCAGAGAACAAACAGCAAGAAGATTGATAAAATTGCTGTAATCAAGAGGTTCCAGCAGATGAATCCTGCTATTATCACCCAGCTTTTTTCGAGCCAATTTCTGCACCGCGGGATTTAAATGCACAGGAAATACCACCTCTACTGCAGGAAATTTATTTACTATTTCTTTAGTAGCAGAAAAAATATTCTTCATATCTTCTCCGATATTCTCTCTTCTATGGGTAGTAAGTAAAATTATTTCTTTATTATCTTTGTTTTTAATTATTTTGGCCAGTGATGAAGTAAAACTGAAACCCTGTTCAGCAATCTTTCGGGCCGAATCTATGACCGTATTCCCCGTCAGATAAATATTATCCGCTGGAATATTTTCCTGCAGCAAATTTTCTTTATTCTGTCTGGTAGGAGCAAAATACAGATCTGCCAGGGTATCAGTTAACTGGCGGTTCATTTCCTCCGGAAAGGGAGAATACTTATTATCTGAGCGTAGTCCAGCCTCTACGTGAGCTACCGGAATTTGTTCATAATAAGCAGCTAAAGATGCTGAAAGAGTTGTGGTTGTATCACCATGTACCACGACAAGATCAGCAGCATTATCCCGGAACACTTTCCCCAGACTGGATACTGCCCTGCCGGTGAGATCAGCAAGAGACTGCTGTTTCTGCATTAATCGTAAATTAAAATCAGGTTTAATTGAAAAATTACTCAGCATCTGTGTCAACATTTCTTCGTGCTGACCGGTAGCAATTGTTGTGAGCTCAAGTTTGCTCTCATCTTTTATACTATCAATTACGGGAGCAAGTTTGATTGCTTCCGGTCTTGTACCAAAAACAGCTGATATTTTAAATTTTTGCTCAGAAGTGGATTTATCTTTCAAAATACCTGTCAAAATACTTCACCCTTTTTGTAAAACATGATAAAATATGATTCAATTAAACTAAGGAGGTTATTATTATGGGAGTTTATTATAATTTTCCTGCGGAAAACAAGCGAAAATGTGATGTTAAGCTATTCGCCTCTCAGCAAATATACGATGAAATTGAAGATACAGCTCTTGAACAGCTGTTAGCCGCTTCCACCCTGCCAGGAGTTGAAAGCGTAGTAGGAATGCCAGATCTCCATCAGGGCTATGGTCTGCCCATTGGAGGTGTAATGGCCTGTAACAAAACAGGACCCATTTCACCTGGAGCTGTAGGTTTCGATATCAATTGTGGGGTCCGCCTCATCCAGACCAAAATGATGGCTGATGAAATCAAAGGAAGAGAAGATGAAATTTTACAGACTCTTTCCCGGGCTGTGCCCGCTGGTCTGGGAGAAGGCTCCAGTTTAAAATTCTCTCAAAAAGAATTTAAAAATATTTTGAGCTGGGGCATCTCTGCTCTGGTTGAACTGGGACTGGCTCCTTCCGATGCCGGAGAAAACTGTGAAGACAATGGTTCTTTTTCCCCGGCAGATCCCGCGGTTGTCTCCAAAGAGGCACTTAATAGAGGCATAACTCAACTAAATAGTCTGGGCTCGGGCAATCATTTCCTGGAACTTCAGGTTGTGGCTTCTGTGGAAGAAGATTTACCTTTTGCCGAAGGAGAACTGCTTATCATGCTGCACACAGGTTCCCGGGGTTTCGGTCATCAGGTATGCCAGGATTTTTCCAGCATGGCCAAAGATAAAGCCCACAAATTTGACCTCAATTTCCCCCGCAAAAATCTAGCTTATTTCCCCGGAGATAGTTCAGAAGGGCAAAATTATTTGAAAGCCATGGGTTGTGCTGCCAACTTCGCCTATGCCAACCGAGAACTATTAATGAGAAAACTGGAAGAAACCTGGAGTGAACTTTTCCCCCATAGCAAATTAAAATTATTTTACGACCACACCCATAATATAGCGCGCCGGGAAAAACATACAATTCAGGGTCAGGAAAAAGAGGTTCTTGTTCACCGCAAAGGTGCCACCCGTCTACCCGCTAATGGTAAAGCTCTGGTTCCTGGTTCAATGGGCACCTCCAGCTTTGTGGTGAAATCATTAAATAGTGAATACACTTCAGCAGCACTGAAATCTGTCGCTCATGGGGCCGGACGCAAAATGAGCCGCACCCAGGCTAAAAAAACGATCTCCCGCAAGCGTCATAAACAGAGTATGGGTAAGGTTAAAAGCACCTCAGCCAGCGGAGAAAACATCCTGGATGAATCCCCTCTGGCTTATAAAGACGTAACAACGGTGATATCTTCTCTTACGGACAGTCAGCTGGCTTACCCTGCCGCCCGGTTGAAACCCTTAGTAGTGCTGAAAGGATAAAATTTTTCTCCATAAATAAATCCGGCGGGGAAAATCCCGCCGGACATTAATATCAATTTAAAACTAATTTATGATTAGTTACTCCAGTACCACTGCTGCTTCGGGAGCATGCACCTGGAAAGTGAAGGATTCAAACAGGAACAATTCCAGCTTTTCCTGGTCACTGTTTTTATAACCGAGGGAAAGGTCCTGTCCCAGATGTAATTGATAATCATCGCCGGCAGAAATTAATACACCTTGATCTTCCAGTTCGGGGACATATACTATTTCTGTACCCAGCAGATCCTCAATTTTTTTGAACAGAGGATAGCAGGCTGATTCCAGCTCATTTAACAGCTGATAATGCCTGTCTCCCAGCACTAAAATATAAGGACCAGGTACATTTTCAAGGTTCAGAGCTTTTCTAGCATTCCAGATAGCAGAGAAAAAGGAAGAACGATCCTCTTCTATCTCGATAGCCTCATGTTCGGAAGCGGAAATGATCCCTTCAATATTGGCTTCATCATGTCCCTTAAATATTGCCTCATTTTCTATCCTGGCTGCTCTTTCGGCTGCTTCTCTAACCGGGTCACTGTCAGCGTCTTCCGCCCCACGCACAAATGCTTCAATCTCAGCTCTGGGCATGGTTATAGGAATTTCAATTTCAAACATAGGTAGTGACTTGCGGCGTGTGAATACACCGGTTAATTCTTCACTGCGGCCAGTATTAATAGCAGACTTTTCCAGCCCATGAGGTCCGGTAACTTCTACAACTCTACGTCCACCCAGTCTGTTTTCCAGAACTTCCCGAGCTTCTTCATCCAAAAATTCCCAGGCTTCAGCCGGTATTGGAGCTAAATCGCGATTTAAAATATCTACCATTTATATCTCCTCCTTAATCTAAATCTCCTATTCCTAATGAATTATCACCTGTTGCCGAATGCTCTTCCTCTTCTTCCCCTTCTTCAAGTTCGGTTATCTCTTCTTCAGTAAACAGGAATTCGCGCAGAAACTCATCCCATACCTCGCTATTTCTTCTCAACCATTCCAGGCCCATACAGGCATGTTCGATCTCTTCATCCCGGTTATGAGCAACTATGTTTCTGACACTCTCATCGTCTGTGGCATCTGCTCTTTGATTATACCAGTTGACTGCTTCCAATTCTTCGATAACACTCTGAATAATGCGGTGATATTCGATTGCGTCCTGGCTTAAATCCTCCATCGGTTCATGATATTCCGCCATATTAATCCCTCCCATTGAAGTTGTAAACTAAACTTTTCTATAATTAGTCTGTTAAGTCCCACCTATTAGAATGTATAATCAGAAAATATTACAGTATCAAAACTTCCATATTCTGTATAAAATATAACATTTTATACCCAAAAAAGCAAATATTCCTCCCGGTTTTTAATCATTTCAAAAATATCATCTCTGCAGTATGTGTATAGGCCGTCCCAGCCCGGTTTCACAGGCTTCCATGACAGCCTCCGATAAAGTGGGATGGGTGTGAATGGTATCAGCAACTTCCTCCAGTTTAGTTTCGGTTTCTATTGCTAATGTTATTTCAGCTATCAGTTCTGAAGCTTCAGGTCCAACCACCTGACCTCCGATAACCCTGCCATCTTCATCAGCTACTACCCGTACAAATCCATCTCTATCTCCCTGGGCAACAGCTCTACCAGAAGCGCGGAAAGGAAATTTACCCACAATAGGATCAATACCGGCTTCTCTGGCTCCTTCTTCAGTCATACCTGCCACAGCTATCTCCGGATCAGTAAACACAGCTGCCGGTACTGTTTTTTTACCTTCATCCTTTTCCAAACCAGCAATTATCTCAGCCACTTCAATTCCCTGAGGAGAGGCTCTGTGTGCCAGCATAGGTTCCCCCAGCACATCACCGATAGCATAAATTCCTTCCACATTGGTTTCTAAATTGTCATCAACTTCTATTCGGCCCCAATCATCTATATTAACTCCCACTGCTTCCAGATTAGCAGTATCAGTACGGGGAGTTCTTCCTACTGCTACCATTATTTCTTCTCCCGTGTAATGACGCAATTCATTATCTTCCTCATCTTCAACGGGCATAGCTGAAACTGTAACAGTTCCATCATCATTTTCCCACCATTCCCGGGCTTCCATGCCAAAATGAAGATTTATACCTATATCATCAGCATGATCTATTACAGGCTCAACCAGGTCTTTATCATAACCCCTTAATCCGTGAGGAGGGCGACCTACCAGATCTACATCACAACCAACTTTGGCAAGTACATCAGCAGTTTCTAAACTAATATAGCCGCCTCCTATAATTACCATAGAATCTGGAACCTCAGTTTTATTCAGAACTTCTCTGGAATCAAGCACCTTCTCCTCCTCAAAAGGAAAACCGGGAATTTCTGTGGGTACAGAACCGGTTGCAATTATAGCGTTTTCAAACTCTATGTACTCTTTAACTTCTCCCTCTTCATCATATACACAGACCTTTTCCTCATTTACAAATTCAGCTCTTCCTTTTAGTTCTCTCACTCCATTCCCCCGGAAAAGAGTGCTAATACCTTTGGTGAGACGACGTACCACTCTATCTTTCCAGCGGGCTAATTTCTGATAGTCAACTTCTACATCTGCATAAATTCCCATTCTTTCCGAATTTTCAGCCTGATATGCCATAGTTGTCGCTTTAATCAGGGCTTTAGAAGGTATACAGCCGCGGTTAAGACAGGTTCCCCCTATATCTTCCATTTCCACTACAGTAACGTCCAGATCAAGTTGGCCTGCTCGAATTCCCGCTACATATCCTCCCGGACCAGAACCTATTACCAGCAATTCAGTTTGAGAAGTTTCAGCAATCATTATTTTCCTCCTTAATTTTTTCTTTGCTTTAGTTTAAAATTTTAT
>CAYOFJ010000121.1:0-6419 GCA_964403065.1 uncultured Halanaerobiaceae bacterium
AGCAAACTTCTGAAAAAATCAATAAACAATCTGAACTTAGCCCGCAGAGCAGAATTTGAATTTCACCGCCTGGAAGAGTATAGAGGAGTTTCAACGAATATCATCCATCAGGTCACAGCAGATACGGCTGCTGAAAAATTAAATCTCCACCCCGTGCTGTATTTCCCCAATGGCACCGTCTATTTAAAATTAGAGAAACTAAATGATATTGATAGAAAAGAAATCGTCGAAAAAATTACAGAAGATTTTTTTGTCAGAGTAGAAGAGCTGGGCAAAAGTCGCAATGGAGTACAGGGAACCTATAAACCGGGCTACAATAAGTTTGAAGATTATGCGCTGCTTTTCGGCGGCCCCGAAAAATTGATGAAAGAAGCTCAGGACCAATTCATAAGCAATCTAAAGTCGACAGGTTTTGCTAAGGAACTGGTCGATAAAAGAATAGGCAAATACTGTGATTCCCGTCAGGACTTTGAGGAAAAGTTTGATGTTGACTTAAGCTGGGATGAAAAGAAGTATAAGGCTCAGAGATGGGGAATGGTTCAGAAAGCTCTGGCAGTCACCAAAACTATCGCTCGCTTTTATATGCCCAAAGATGAGGTGGATGAATGGCTGCTCGAAAGTTTAAATATGGACAAGGAGATTTACGAAAGAATTGAAAAGGAGATGGGATCGCGCTATATCAGCGATCCCAGGATGAAGGATGAGTGCCTGGTATATGCTTACCATTTTTTAAACAACAAGTCGGCGCCGGATGGAAGAAGCCTTTTTGAAGTGCCGCTGGAAGAAAAATTAGAAGTCTGGTTAATAGATACACTGACAAATATATTGTCAGAACTTGATTCAAGAGAAGCTCGCCTTGATTATGTTAACGAAGAACTCGGAATGAGAAGTGATTTTGAAAATTACATGCTTAACCAGCTGGAGTTTTCTTTTCTGCAGAAATCAGGAGAGCCGGCTGATGTTTATCAGGAATACACCCGTAAAAAAAGCGGCAGTCATAAGAGATTGTGTGTTTTATGCAACAGATTTATAACTAAAAAGGTTTCCAAAGGAGATACAGAAATAAAAGCGGGAATACTGGAGGATAATATCCAGACATTTTCCAATCGGGTTCTGCCCAGATTGAGCAATGTTTCGGCGCACGTATGGTGTCCAATCTGCTATCTGGAATTTATGTTGAGACAGATCCTGGAACTGGGATTTGCCCCCAATGCGGACAAAAATAGCTCGCGGAAAGTACATCTTTTCCTGTTTCCGGATTATTATTTCACCTCCGATCTGCTGGCCGACAGCGAAGATGTCCTGAATCCATTTCGGGAAAGAACGGGGCTTAAAGTAAGAAATTATGGCGGAGAAGAAACAACTTGCTCGGAAATCTGGCTGAATAGAGCTCAAAAATCCGGGGAGTGGCTCGATAATGTGAACGACCTTTTTCAGAAAGAAGCCAGGCGTATTGCGGAACGGCATGAAGAGGGAGAGCAAAAAAAGTTGGGAGAATATGTATCTACAGCTCCAGTTCATCAGAAAAACTTTCATCTGATCACCATGGAAAATTCAGTCAGTGAAAACGTTGATATTAAGAGGAAACCCACGGAGATAGAGATGCTGACCAAAAGCGTTTTTCTGGGGGCTATTTTGCAAAATTTGTTGGGGGTTAGAGTTTATATAAGTAAGACTCCTTATTTAAATTCGCTTTCCCATCATGAGTTCAAAACTTCCATAAAAATGGATGATATCAGCTCCTCTCTCAGGAAGATTTTACCCGAGGTATCTCTGGGCAAAGCAGGCGAACTTCTGGGAGAAATACCGCTTACAAAGATCAAGGATCTGTTGGATTTGCTTTCTTCAGTCTGGGAAATAAATAACCATTTAAATGACAGGGACAAACAGATAGCCGGCATTCTTTCAGAATTAAACAGCAATGATCTGGCTGGAGCTCATTTTTATAAGCGTTATGAGCAGGAGAATGGATATAATGCGCCGGAGCTTCTGGTGGACTCGACGGAAATTTTGTTATCATTTTTCGGAGGTGAAAAAATGAATCTGGCAAGAGAGATTGCCCAAAAATCGTTCAATCTATACCGTCCTTCCAGCCGCCAGGACGGCAAAGCTCACAGATATGAGAGTCTATTCAGAACAGCGGTGGAGGGTATAAAGGAAACAGATACTGACAGCGAAGAGGAGATTATATCTCGGGTGGCTGGTCGAATAGACAAGAGGCTGCAGAGGTTGAGCCAGGAGCAGGGTTTTGTCTGCAATTATACTCAGGAAGAGATAGAGGATTTTGTCAGGCACATAGTAGAAGAGTTTTTCATTGAAGAATGCAGCAGAAGTTATGCTGAACTGGAAAAGAAGATGAATAGTCTTGCTGATGGAGTCTATTTTGAAATGGACAAATTAGTGAAAAAATTCTGGGAGGAAAAGGAGGCAAATCAATAATGAAATTGCTGTCTGATAGGGAAAAATTTCAGGAAGGTTTTGTAGAAGAAATACCGGCTACTCCCCGGGACAAATATGTCAGCATAGTAGTTTTGAGAGAAACAAAATCTCATACGGTTTTTACCACCGAAGGTTCCAATCTTGACGTTGAAAAGGTTCAGCGCGGATATAATGATTCCGAATTTATAGATCGCATTTTGATGTATAAAAGAAAACAGATAGCTCCGGAAAGAAGAAAAGGCAAGGCTTTGTTAAGAGAGCATGATGCTTTAGAAGAAGACTGTTATTTGATGGAAGGGATGTGTACAGAATGTCCAGACTGTATTCTTTATGGTTATGCAGCAGGAGGAGCTGATTCTCAGGAATCAAGGATTCTAACTGATTCCGGGTTTACTATACGCAGCTTTGAAGAGCTGGAAGAGAATATAAAATTTAATGCCATAGAGGATTCAACCAAAGGCGGAGTTGCCGGGAGCGCTTTTAATTCCCGCAGCCATTTGATGCCGGAAGTTTATCTGCCCACTGTGGAAACGCTGGTCGATGTAACTGTCAACGAGTTCATATATGTGCTGGGCAATATACTGAGGACGACCAGGTATGGAGCAGAAAGCAACCGTCAGGGAACTATAAAAAATCATATAGTGGATATAATATTTTCCGATGCCGAGTTCACCTCCAATCTCGAACTATCGCAGAGAATGTACGATTACTACAGAGAAAACAAGGAGGAAGATTTAAATTTGAATGCCGCGCGAGATTATCTGGTTGAAGCTTTGGATTCGCTGCAGGAAGAAGTTTATACTCCATTATATAGTTTGAGAGAAGAGGGTGAGGTCGAACCTATTTTAACAAAACTGCAGGAAATCTACAGCCAGAAAGACAAAACCAGGGACTTTCTTGAAGATCTGAAGGCCGATGTAAATTATTATATAGAAAAAACGCGTTAGGGTGAGAGATATGAAGTTTTACCGCTGTCTTTTAACCATGGAAGATTATCTCTTTTTTGCCACCACCGAAAGGGGGAAAATAGCGGAAACTGGCCCCTTTGTTCACAACTATGCCCTTACCTATGCCCTTTCTTATCTATGGGCTGATAAAAATAATTTGCCTTCTCGCTATCATGATAAACAAAAACCAAATTATAATAAGGAATTGAGCTCGGTTGATTTTTACCTTACTCCCGCGAAGCTGATATCTGGTCAGCAGAAAGTGATTCAGTATAATTCTAAGGGTGAAAGCTATCATATTTCACGGGGAAGAAGTCTGGGATATCCTAACTGGGGTTATATCAAGCCTTTTCTGCCCGGCAGCAAATTCAAATTTTATGTCAGGGCAGAAAAAGAATTAAAATTCCCACGTTATATCAGACTGGGCAAATTCATGGGAAAAGCCAAACTTCAAATAGACACTCCCGAAGAACAGAAGAAAAAGCAGGGAGAATATACTGCCAATCTGCTTTTGAACTGGGAAGATCTTAAGCCCAGGCCCGATATATTTGATATTTTGCCCGGCACCCTGCCCACCCAGCTGATAGAGAATGGCCATTATTCCACCGGAAATTACTGGCAGCTTCAATTCGAGCATGAAAAGAAAAAATTACCTGAGGGAATGAACTATTTATGTCAGAGGTAAAAATAGATTTGCAGTCAAAAGCTTTAAAAAGACTGGACAAAAAATTTGTTCAGGATTTTAATCCTTACCCCCATCAGCATCAGACCCTTCAGGTTTTTGAAGAGATAATGGAAACTGAAAAATCTATGGCTTTGTTTAACTATACTTCTACAGGCGGGGGTAAAACCCTGGCTTCTTTTGCCCCCAGCCTGATTCATAATGTGCCGGCGATTGGAGTTTACAGCACCAACGAACTTATTGCCGACCAAAAACATGCTCTGGATGATTTCATCGATAGTCAGACTGAACTGCATAGAATCGATGGCTCGACTTTAAGCAATTTAAAAGAGGATTTCCCTCAGTTCAAATATAATATTGAGCTTCTTGCCGGTATGTTTGGTCAGTGGTCCGATATAGTGCTGACAAATCCAGATATACTTTATCAGATAATGTTCGGCATTTATGAGGCGAGACAAAATTACTCGCCGGAACAGGTTTTTCGAACTATAATAAAGAAATATCCGGTGATTGTCTTCGATGAATTCCATCTTTATGATATAAAACAGGTCAGCAATGTAGCCTGGATGATAGGGCTGCTGGAGAAGCTTTCTCCAGAGGAACCGAAGATGTTCGTTTTTTCTTCAGCAACTCCCAGTGAATACTTTTTGGACAGGCTCAAAAATATAGGAATAGAAACCAGAGAGGTGCCCGCCAAAAAAGAAAGCCATAAAGAATTCATCGATGAGAAAATTATAATGGAGAAAGTAGATCTAACTTTAATACCCGCCAATTTGCGGCGATGGCAGGCTTTAGAGGCTATCGAGAACAATTTAAATATTGTGGACGAGTTTTTTGATAGTTATCCCGAGGCCAGAGGAGTTTTCATACTTGATTCTGTAGGTGATGCCTGCAGACTGGCCGATAAATTGAGCGAAAGATACGAAATTGACGCTGGCGAGGTTCACGGATTTATGAGCAAGCTGGGAAGAAGAGAAGGGCTGGCCCAAAAAATAACTGTAGGCACGACTACAATAGAAGTCGGAATAGACTTTAAAGGCCCCCGTCATAAAAATATCATGGTATTTGAGGCGAAGTCCGCCGGTCAATTTTTGCAGAGGCTTGGACGCCTGGGACGAGGGGGACGAGAAAAAGAAGAGATAAATATCCCAAACAAGGCTGTTGCAGTAGTCCCCACTTATGTTTATAATTATATTACAGAAGAGATAGGAAATGACATTGCCCTGGCCAGAGATGAATTAGAAGAGCTGGTCAACTCGGTTTATTATAGTAAAGAAGATTTCAGGTCCTATCTCAATGAGTATGCCCCCATAGAAGCCCTGTATTCGCGCAACTGGATCATAGAACAAAATGCTGATGATACGGCAAAGAGAGAATTGAAAGTCACTAAAAATTTACTTCTTGATCTCTATTCCTGTGGAAGTCTGGAGCAATTGAAAAAGAGATATAAAAAACTGGAAGAAAAAAATATTTTGCAGGGCCTGCTTGGATTTAGAGGAGGAAATGTTTTCAAATCAGAATTTTCCCCTGAGAAACAGGTGGATTTTACAGCGGCTATATTCGACAGCAGATCAAAAAATAAAAAATTTCCCTTTACTTTCTACAATATATTGTGGGTGATCAGAAAGACCAGCTTTGAGCTGCTCGAAAAAAACGAGTTTAAAAGGAGATTAGAAAAGGTTTCG
This sequence comes from uncultured Halanaerobiaceae bacterium, assembly GCA_964403065.1. Lineage (GTDB taxonomy): Bacteria > Bacillota > Halanaerobiia > Halanaerobiales > Halarsenatibacteraceae > Halarsenatibacter. The sequence goes on from CAYOFJ010000121.1 coordinate 5,754, forward strand.
GTTAAATATCCTGATTTTGTCGAAAGTTATTATAATCAATTGAGCAAAAAAGATCCCGAATTCTATGTTAAGGTTAATGACTTCAGGGAGGACAGCCGCAGATTCAGCTTTTCTTTGCCCATCAATCGTAAAAAAGAGGAAATAATCCAAACAGATGGTTTGAAACTTGTTATAGAGAGAGGAGAGCAGCCAATATGTTTAAAGGAGTTAAATCGCAAATTATCGGAGAAGAGAATTGTAGCATATATCAAAGAGGATAATCCTTTTTCTCTGGCAAATCGCAAAAATTTACCGCATCTTTTTCAGATTTATAATTTGAAATTCAGAGGGATGGATGGAAGAATTCTAAACAAAAAAACAGCCAGTATTACTTTTGATATTAACGCTTTCTTACTGAAAAGCCTGGAAGAGGAAGATGATGAAAAGGTGCTGTTAATATGAATGTTATCTTCGACAACCCATTGCTGGGGTCAAAACCCCCGGGGGTTATCGATAATCGAGAAAATGTGATCTTATCTGTTTTAATCGCCAATACTTGACCATAATCATAATTATATAACCGGTGATTAAGTTCCCATCTGGCTATCAACACAAAAAAATTAGGGGGTGATCGAAAAAGGGAATATAAACTTTGATGTGTCAGGAATTATAGGGGGTAGACTTGAA
>CAYOFJ010000122.1:0-6417 GCA_964403065.1 uncultured Halanaerobiaceae bacterium
GGATTGAGCATTGGTTCTATACAGAATCACTATATCACCATAATTATAATCTTCATTTACCAGCTTTTCAATCCTCCGTCCCACATATTCAGCTTCTTTACTTCCAGAATCAACCGAAACAATTTTAATATCCCTGCCCGGCCCTCTGTCAGACCACAGGTCCTTCTCTTTGCGACTGGCATTATTAGCTATCACACTTTGTGCACCCTCTAAAATTTTCTGGCGGGAACGATAATTTTGTTCCAGTTTAATAACCTCAGCCTGTGGGTAATCACGCTCAAAGTTTAGGATATTGCGTATATCAGCACCTCTAAAACCATATATACTCTGATCGGGATCACCAACTACAAATATATTTTTTTTAGCTCCAGCCAGAAGTTGACCGAGGCGATACTGAGCATTATTCACGTCCTGGTATTCATCAATTAATAAAAATTTGTATTTTTGCTGATAATAATTCAAAACACTTTCATATTCAGTAAACAGCTGACAGGTCTTTAATAATAAATCATCAAAATCCAGGGCATTACTGGCTTTCATTCGTTTCTGATATTCCGGATAAATTTCCTGGGTTGCCTGCTCAAGAAAACTTCTATTTTCAGTTTTATAATCCGACGGACGAATTAAATTACTTTTTGCGTTGCTAATCCGGGAAACAATATTTCTGGCCTTCCCCCCACCAGCATCTATATTCATATCTTTCATTATTTCTTTAATTAATTTTCGCTGATCAGTGGTATCATAAATAACATAATTAGAATTATATCCCAGTTTTTCTGCTTCTTTACGCAGTATACCAGCAGCAAAAGAATGAAAAGTACCAACCCAGCTGGCTGGACGGGTATGTATAAGTTCTGTCACTCTAGCCTGCATTTCATTAGCTGCTTTATTGGTAAAAGTAACTGCCAAAATGGAAGAAGGATCTACATTATATTCGGCTATAAGATAAGCTATTCTTCTGGTTAATACCCTTGTTTTACCGCTCCCAGCTCCGGCCAGCACCAGTGCCGGACCTTGAAAATGTTCAACTGCTTTCTGCTGAGAGGGATTCAAATCAGAAACTATTTTTTTGCTTTTCACAGCTGCACCACTTCCTCAATAATTTCGGCCGCCAGAGGCTGAGGAAAGTAAATCAAATGTGTATCACAGCTGCAGTCACTGGCTCCAAAACCTGGACTTACCATCTCTGCTTCTTCTTTATCTAACAGCTCTGCCGCCAGTTTGCACTCCCATTCAGCGGATTCCGGCCAGGCATACACATCTTGAATTACAGCTTCTTCCAGCAGATAATCTATATGCCAGTGTTTATTGACGTCATTTTTCTTATGACGTTGAATCCTGGCATTAAGATTATTTTGAGCTGTACCTGCATAATAATAATAACCAGGTGGAAAAACCTCTTTACCCCTGGCACCAACTTCTATTTTAATCGGCTTAAATACAAACAATTCCAGCAGATAAACACCGCTGTCGAAAGAAAAACTCTGCAAATTACCACTCCTCTTAGCTGATTCAAAACCTAATTCAATATTGTTTCTTTCCAATTTATAATTCTCGATAAATCCCCGGTAATCCTGCCTGTTTTTGATAGATAGTATTAACCCATTAACCACCGCAAGTGTCTACTCCTCTGATCTCTAAACTATCTTTAAACAATTAAAATTGTTTATGTTCACAGGAGTTTTAATTATTCCAATTCAAACAAAGAAAATCCGCCAGCACATGAAAATCTGGCGGCAATCAGGATATTAAACTTTATTTATTATAGCGTTTCGAAAGTTCTGCCAGAACTCCCTGAAGAGAAAGGTCACTGGCTTCAAGCATTACTAATAAATGATATATTAAATCGGCCGCTTCCCGATTAATTTCTTTTTCATCCTGCTCCAGCACAGCAAGAGATAATTCCACTCCTTCTTCTCCAATTTTCTGAGCAAGATATTGCAGGTCACTTTCCAGAAGCTCCACTGTATAAGAATTTTCCGGCCTATTTTTATTTCTTTCTGCAATAAGCCGGGCAAGTTTACTCAATATTTTTATGTCAAACTCTTCAGTCTTATCAATCTTATTAAGTTCAAAATTATCATCTCTAAAATCTTGTTTTGTAAATTTTTTTAAACTTTGATAGAAACAGCTTTTTTCGCCAGTATGACAGGCCGGCCCTTCTGGAGTTACCAAGAGTAATATAGTATCACCATCACAATCTATTTTTATTTGTCTAACATGCTGATAATTTCCTGAGGTTTCACCTTTCAACCAGAGTTCCTGACGGGATCTACTATAAAAACAGGCTTTCTGCTTTTTTATTGTCTGCCGAAAAGATTGTTCATTCATATAAGCCAGCATTAATATTCTATTTGTTTCAGCTTCCTGGACCACTGCGGGAACGAGACCTCTGTCATCGAACTCAATCATCTCCAGCATTTCTTCTACTGTATAATCTTTATTCATCATAACCCCCACTTACCGGTCGCACAGGAATTCCTTTTTCGGCCAAAAATTCTTTGCATTCCACAATACTATAATCACCCTGATGCCATATTGAAGCTGCCAGAGCTGCATCTGCCTTTCCTTCCTTGAAAGCTTCATAAAGATGAGCCGGTGAACCAGCACCACCACTGGCAATTACAGGAATGCCTGTTATTTCTGCCACCCGGGCCAGCATATCTAAATCATAACCCTGGCGGGTACCATCTTTATCCATGCTGGTAAGAAGAATTTCACCTGCGCCCCTATTTTCTGCCTCTTCCACCCAGTCCAGCAGGGACAAATCAGTATCTTCACTTCCTCCTTTTATAACCACCTGCCAGCCTGAATTATGTCTCCTGGCATCAACGGCAACCACCACTGCCTGACTGCCAAATAAGTCGGCTGCTTCTGTTATTAACTGCGGATTTTTGACAGCAGCTGTATTGATGGAAATTTTATCCGCCCCGGCAGCTATCAATCGTCGCATCTGTCCGATCGTTGTTATACCTCCCCCTACAGTAAAAGGGATAAATAATTCCCGGGCAGTTCTTTCCACAATATCTTCTATAATACCTCTTTTTTCTTTGCTGGCTGTAATATCCAAAAATACAAGTTCATCTGCTCCCTTTTCATTATAATAAGAAGCAAGTTCGACGGGATCACCTTGATCCTGTAAATCCTTGAATTGCACCCCTTTAACAACTCTTCCATCTTTGACGTCCAGACAGGGAATAAGCCGCTTAGTTAACATTATTTTCTTCCCAAATATTTTCCGGATCAAGCTCTTCTTTATAAAGGGCTGTTCCCACTATAGCACGGTCAATCCCATTTTCCTCTAACATTTTTAATTCCTCCTGTGATGAAATTCCGCCAGAAACAGTTATCTCAATTTCCTGTCTGCCCAAAGATTTTAAAGCATTAATATTGGGACCAGCCAGGGTACCATCTCTATTTATATCGGTGTAAATTATTCTATTGACTCCATAATCCAGCATTCGAACCAGCTGAGTTTTTACTCCTACTCCGCTTTCTTCTTCCCAACCGCTTAAAGCTAATTCGCCGTCTTTGGCATCAAGAGAAGCTATAACTTTTTTCGAACCAAATTCCTGTATCATTTCACCAATGAGATAGGGATTTTTTACAGCAGCTGTTCCCACAATAACTGCATCAGCACCCTCGTGTAAATACCTCCTGGCTGTATTAATACTTCTTATGCCTCCACCCACCTGAATATTTAGTTTAGAAAAACTCTGCAAAATTTCCTGTATAATATCTTCATTTTCTGGTTGACCCTGTCTGGCTCCATTAAGGTCTACAACATGAATTTCTTGTGCACCCTGATTTTTAAAGTACTCTATCATATCTAGAGGGTCGTCTTCTTCAATCTCCCGACGCTCAAAATCTCCTTGAAAAAGACTTACTAATTTACCATCCAGCAAGTCCACCGCTGGTATTACTTTCATTTTTTACCTCCTCCACATAATTTTTCAAAAATTCCAAACCAGTTCTGCCGCTTTTCTCAGGGTGTGGTTGAATGGCAGTAACATTTCGCCAGCGAAGGACGGCTAAGAATTTTAAACTATCATACTCACAGGTTCCTGCTGCAAATTTTTTGGTGATTTTGGTTAGAGGAATATAGTAACTGTGAACAAAATAAAAATAGGGATTATCTATTCCTGTTCCCAGGTAATTATTAGGTTTTATTTCAATTTTATTCCACCCCATATGAGGAACTTTGTTTACCTCTTCAGCAGGAAATAGATGCGATTCACCCGGTAAAATATTCAATCCTGAGTAGTCAGGAGCTTCCTCACTGCCTGAAAATAACAATTGCATTCCCAGACATATGCCCAGAAGAGGTTTCCCCCTCTCTACTGCTGATTTAATAGGATGAATTAAATTTCTTTCCTCCAAACCTTTCATTCCCCCCGCAAAGGATCCTACACCTGGCAAAATCAAACCCTGTGAATTTTTAATAGCCCGGGGGGTATCAATTATCTCGCAATTCACATCTAGATGTGTTAGCGCTCGTTTTACATTACCTAAATTGCCTGCTCCATAATTAATTATACCAAAATTAATGTCTGCCACTCTCCTCAAGTTGCCCCTTTGTTGTTAGAGGTGAATTTTCCAGCCTGTTTTCAGGCTGTAAAGCTTTATCCAGTGATCTGGCAAATGCTTTAAAACAGGCCTCCAGCAAATGATGAGTGTTGCCATTTTTATGAACTATATAATGAAGATTGAAATGACCATGATTTGTCAATCCCCGAAAAAACTCATGGAACAATTCTACTGGAAAACCGTTAACTTCATCTCGACCTGCAACTATATTACCATGATAATATGCTCTTCCCCCCAAGTCAATAGCTACCTGGACTAAAACTTCATCCATAGGTAATGTAACATCCCCATAACGGGTTATTCCTGCTCTATCGCCTAATTCTTTATCTATAGCCTGTCCAAGAACAATACCTATATCTTCCACAGTATGGTGTTTGTCAATATCAAGATCTCCCACAGCATTTACTTCCAGATCGAAAAAACCATGTCGGGCCCAGAGCTCAAGCATATGATTAAAAAAACCAATACCGGTAGAAATTTCTGAATTGCCTTCTCCATATAAATCCAGATTAATAAAAATTTCGGTTTCTTTGGTTTTTCTAGTAATTTCAGCCATTATATTTACATGCCTCCTCTCTCTTCCTGTATTCTGATAGATACAGAATGAGCATGAGCGGGTAAATTTTCCGCTTCAGCTAGTCTAATTATATCTTCAGCCAGCTTTTTTAATTCCTCTTTGTTGAAATATATTTTACCGCTTTTTTTAACAAAATCATCTACTCCCAGAGGGGAGAAAAATCTAGCTGTACCTGAGGTTGGTAGCACATGATTGGGACCAGCAATGTAATCTCCTGCGGCTTCTGGAGACCAGTCACCTAAAAATATTGAGCCTGCGTTTCTTATATTTTTCATTATATTATGGGGCGAATCTGCCAGAATTTCTAAATGTTCAGGAGCAAATTCATTTACTGCTTCTACAGCTTTATCCATATTGGCAACCTGAAGAAACAAACCGTTATTTTCCAGGGCTTCCCGGGCTCTATTGGCGGTTTCTAGTTCATTAATCTGTTCGCTAATTTGGTTTTCTACTTTCACTTTCAAATCTTCACAGGGACTAACAATAACTGCTCTGGCTTCTTCATCATGTTCGGCCTGAGCCAGCAAATCTGCTGCCAGAAATCGAGGATCGGCAGTCTCATCAGCCAGTATCATAACTTCACTGGGACCGGCTAACATATCAATATCAACATGACCATATACAAGTTTCTTAGCCATTGTTACATATTTATTTCCCGGCCCAACTATCTTATCAACTGCAGAAATAGTCTCTGTGCCCAGAGCGAGAGCGGCGATTGCCTGTGCTCCTCCGATTTTATAAACCTCATCTACTCCACACAGAGATAGAGCAAAGGCCGTCACAGAATTGATATTCCCCTGTTGATCAGGAGGGGTCACAGCTACAATTTCTTCAACCCCTGCTATAGCTGCAGGTATTGCAGTCATAAACACAGAGCTGGGATAAGAAGCCTTTCCTCCGGGTATATATAATCCAACTCTATTTAAAGCTGTAATTCTTTCACCTACCTGGCCTGAAAGCTGAGAGTGTGTCCAGCTATTTAGTTTCTGAGACTGATAATAGGTTTTCAGTCTTGTATAGGCTCTTTTTAAAGAAGCTGCTAATTCAGAATCAATTTTAATATTGTGTAAATACTTGCTATCCAGGTGCAGTGAATTTAATTCAACTCCATCAAACTTCTTTGTGAATTTCTCAAGGGCTTCATCTCCCCTTTTTTTTACCTTTTTAATTATATTGCTAACTTTATTATTTAGTTCGGGCTGTAAATCGAGGCTTCTATCTGATAGATAATTTGTGATTTTTTTCTGATCCTG
>CAYOFJ010000123.1:0-6328 GCA_964403065.1 uncultured Halanaerobiaceae bacterium
AGTACCGTGGCAAAGAATAGCCCTAAAGAAAATTTAACGCCTTTTATTAGTGAGGTTCTAACTCCTTTAGTTTCAGCAATTGATATTAAAATTCCTAAAAAATGCATTAAAACTAAATTTCTAGGTACAATGTTTTCCAAAAATATACCTAAATATTCACTCATTACCAGCGGCCTCCTCTATCATAAAATAACTTTCCTCAACCAAATTTTTGGCAAAAACCCATCTGATAATTAACCAGATAGTTCCTAAAATAATAAATGCTCCGGGAGCTCCCTGAAAAGAACTTAAAGGAGCAAAACCCACTTCAAAAAATGATCGACCTAAAATCGCACCAAAACCTATGAGTTCTCTAAAGAAGCTAACTAATATAATTACAATAAAGAATATATTAAATCTCTTCCAAAGATCAACAAATTTCACATTTGATTTGCAGCCAAAGTAAGTTAAGGGAGTTACACCGACTAACATTAAATACATTCCTGAATATTGGAATACTTCAGGATATAGATATGCTGAAAATAGGTAGGCAGAATAAGTTAAAGAAATTCCGATAGCTAAAAATAAAACCCAGTGAGCTCCAGCTAAATTTTTTGTGTTTATAATTCGAGAAAAAATCCTAAGTATTACAGCAGTTACTACTAGAATTATTGTAGTTATAATAGCTGTTTGAATATTTCTGCTCCCCCCTAAAATAGGAATAAGTCCAAGGAGCATTACTTGTTCAATCATATTGTTGAAGTTTTTCATTTATTTTGATCACCTCACTATTCTATAATAAAATTGATAATTTAGTAATTACTTGCTTCTAAAGCTTCATCTATAGCAGAAAGGAATCCTTCACTAGATCCGGTTGCCCCTGAGATAGCATCAACATCAGTTGATTGAGTTTCAATAACTGCATCTGTTAGATCCTCAAAAGCTGGCTTTGCTATATCTGGTGAATCATTGTGACCCAGGACTTCGATAGAAGTAATTAATCCTTCATCAACTGAAACTTCGACTTCAATAACATCACTATAACCAGAACCAGTTCCAGTGTATACTCCATCTTCATAATTAGGCCTTTCTTCTAATTGCAGAGCTTTTTCTAAAGCCCTATCAACAGCTTCCAGAAACCCTTCACTGGAACCCGTTGCCCCAGAAACAACATCAACCTCAGTAGATTGAGCCTCGATGATTGATTCAGTTAAATCTTCGAAAGCGGGTTCAGCTATATCCGGAGAATCGCTATGTTCTATCACTTCAATAGATTCCAGATTTTCTCCTTGAATTACCAATTCAATTTTTATTTCATCACTGTAACCGTCTCCAATTCCCGTATAAGTTCCTTCATGGTAAACTGTTTCTATTTGTTCAGGTTTTTCTTCAACTAAAATTGCTTTATCGATAGCCTCTTCTACCGCCTCTAAATAACCTTCGCTAGAACCAGTTGCCCCAGATACAACGTCCACGTCAGCACTTTGCTTTTCTAAAATGCTTTCAGACAGATCCTCAAAAGCTGGCTCTGCTATATTTGGTGAATCACTGTGACTCAGGACTTCGATAGAAGTAATTAATCCTTCATCAACTGAAACTTCAACTTCAATAACATCACTATAACCAGAACCAGTTCCAGTGTATACTCCATCTTCATAATTAGGCCTTTCTTCTAATTGCAGAGCTTTTTCTAAAGCCCTATCAACAGCTTCCAGAAACCCTTCACTGGAACCCGTTGCCCCAGAAACAACATCAACCTCAGTAGATTGAGCCTCGATGATTGATTCAGTTAAATCTTCGAAAGCAGGTTCAGCTATATCCGGAGAATCGCTATGTTCTATCACTTCAATATCGATAATTTCATCTTTTTCTACTTTAACTTTAACCTCTATATCATCACTATAGCCTTCCCCTACAGCAGTGTAAGTTTCTATCTCATTTGTTTCCTCCTTTAACTCCTGGGTTTCATTATCTTCTTCCGACTTTTCAATAGCATTTTCAGCAGCTGCCAGGAAACCTTCACTGGAACCAGTAGCACCGGAAATGGTATCTACATCAGTGGACTGAGCATCGATCACTGCTTCTGACAGCTCTTCAAAAACAGGCTCAGCCACATTATCTGTTTCAGCATGATCCAAAACTTCGATGGAATCAATATTTCCCTCACTGATAACTAATTCTATTTCAATATCATCGTTGTACCCAGAACCGATACCTGTATACGTACCATCTTGATAGATATCTTCAGGCTCTTCTGTTACCTCTTCGGGGTCTTTATCGTCTTCCTGAGGATCAGCTTCACTTAAAGCAGCATCTATAGCCGCCAGGAAGCCTTCGCTGGAACCGGTAGCACCAGATATTGTATCTACGTCAGTGGACTGGGTTTCTAGTACTGCCTCTGTCAGATCTTCAAAAGCAGGTTCTGCTATATCTTCGGTCTCTTCATGATCAAGTACCTCAATTGAAGTTATTTCCTCTTCATCAACAGTAACTTCGACTTCAATATCATCGTTATACCCTTCAGCTGCAGCAGTATAACTTCCGGCTTCATATAAAACTTCCGGTTCTTCAATATCTTCATATGCTTCATGAGCAGATGTTATAGCCACATTGACAGCCCTCAAAAAGCCTTCACTGGAACGGGTGGCCTCTGATACAGTATCCACTTCTGTATCCTGAGCTGCAATTACTCTGTCTTTCATTTCATCAAAAGCAGGTTCCGCTATATCTGGGGTATCATCATGCTCAACAACTTCTATTCCCACAATTAATCCATTTTCCACCACAATTTCGACTTCAATATCATCGTTATAACCTGCAGCTATACCCGAAAATTTTCCATCAGCCAATTCTATAGATGGGTCTTCTATTGCTGGTTCTTCATCTATTTCTGTAGTTTCAGCTTTACTTACAGCCTCGTCAACAGCAGTCAAAAAGCCTTCGCTGGAACCAGTAGCACCAGAGATGGTATCCACATCAGTAGACTGAACTTCTATTACTGCTTCTATAAGGTCTTCAAAAGCAGGCTCAGCTATATCTTCGGTTTCCGCATGTTCCAGCACTTCAATTGCAGTAATCTCACCTTCATCAACAGTAATTTCAACTTCTATATCATCGTTGTATCCTGCGCCAGCAGCTGTATATTTTCCATCCTGCATTTCGACTATTTCAGGTTCTTCAGTATCTACTGGATCATCAATTCTGGCTCCTGTAAGTATTTCAGAAACTGCTTGCAAATAACCTTCACTAGTTCCAGTAGCACTTGAGACAACATCTACGTTTGTACTTTGAGCAGATATTACTCTATCTTCCAGATCATCAAAAGCGGGACTGGCTATATCATCAGTTTCGTTGTGAGATAAGACTGAAATTTCTACAATTTCTCCTTCAGATATTATTACTTCTAATTCAATTTCGTCCTGATAACCTTCTCCAGTTGCTATATATTCACCATCTTCATATTCAGGTTCATCAGTCGTCAAAGCATTTTCAACTGCTTTTATATAACCTTCACTGGAAAACGTGGCTCCTGTAACTAGATCAACATCAATATCTTGCTGTGCTATTATGCGGTCTTCCAGTTCTTCAAAAGCTGGTTCAGCTATATCCGGTGATTCATTATGAGATATAACTTGAATACCAACTAATTCTCCATCTTCTACTGTAACTTCAACTTCGATGTCGTCCTGATAACCTTCACCAACACCAGTATATATATCGTCTATTTCTGGTATTGTAAATGGTTCTTCAACTGTTCCGGCATCAGCAACTGCTGCCAAAAAGCCCTGGCTGGTTTGAGTTGCACCAGAAATTACTTCCACGGCTGTTGTCTGTTCCGATAAAACTCTATCAATTAATCTTTCTAGAGCAGGCTCCGCCAGATAAGTGGTTTCGGCATGGTCAAGAACGACAATATCTACTATTTCTTCATCTTCTATTTCAATTTCCACCTGAATGTCATCTATGTGCCCAGGTGCAGTACCAGTATATCTTCCATCAGATAAATGAGTGAAATCAATTTCTTCAACTATAATGTTTCTGGCAGCTAATGCATTATCAACTGCTTCCAGCATACCTCTACTGCTTAAAGTTGAACCAGAGATAACATCCACATCAGTACTCTGAGCACTGATAATTCTAGACTCTAATCTTTCAAAAGCACTTCTGGCTTTATGAGGAGTATCATTATGATTTATAACTTCAATATCCATCAGAAATCCATCTTCAATTATAACCTCTACTTCCATTTCTCCAGCCCAACCGGTTCCTGTACCTCTATATCTACCAGTTGGTAATGCAAAATATTCAAATCTGTTACCATGTAATTGTCTATTTACAAGTTCTAAAGAAGTCTCTATAGTTTGAGCCACAGCTATTGAAGAATGAGTTGCATTAGTGATAGCATCTAATTCAAAATCTCCCGCGCCTAAAGTAGGATTTAAATCTTCATACCTTAAACCAACAAATTGAGCAAGAAAATCTTCCCTTTCAATTTGCGCCCCTAATGTAGCACTTTCATTATGATTTATAATTTTGCTGCCTATAACTTCTCCTTCAGGATTAATAGCTACCATGTTTTCAATTTCCCCGTCATAACCAATTCTCTTGGTATATGATAAAAAACCAACTCTACGATTACCCTGTCTAACCTCAGCTAACATGCGGTCTCCATGTAAATCTTCTAACATGTTAAAACTATCAGCATGGGGGAAAAATTCATTCATGTGTTGGGAAAAAACTCTATGTTGAGGTTCAAGAAAATCTCTTTCACTTAATTGAAAACTGCCAAAAGCTATTGCTGCAAATAATACAGTTGAAAGAATGATAACTCCTACCTGCATAACCCGTCTCTTTTTGAGATGTATCTGGCCGAAAATATATCCTTCGAAAAGTGTGTCAAATAGATGAGAAAATCCATTCATTAATAAAATTGCAAAAGTAACACCTTCAGGATATCCAGTAAAAGCTCTAATTAAAATTGTAAAAACACCGCAACCAATACCATAAACTATTCTACCACTTCTTGTAGCTGGTGAAGAAACCATATCTGTAGCTATGAAGAAGGCCCCAAGAATTAAAGATCCAGCTAGTATCGCATATATAGGATTAATACCTAAAATAATAGCAGTTATACCTGCCGAAATGATATAAGGAACAGATATTCTTAAATCCAAATACCCTTTGTAATATAGATAAGCTGCTCCAATCAATAAAGCTATAGCAGAAGTTTCTCCTATGCTACCTGGCACAGTACCTATTAATAAGTCCCATAATGAAGTTGTTTCTCCAGGTGATCCTAAAGGCGTACTAGTAGAAACACCGTCAAACGGCGTGACCCACTGAGTCATATATACAGTCCAGGAAACAGACAGAATTGCTCGCCCAACTAAAGCGGGATTAAACACATTATTTCCCAGTCCACCAAATAATTGTTTTCCTATTAAAATTGCTGCTATACCACCAACAACAGGTATCCACCAGGGGGCAGTAGGTGGTAAAGATAACCCCAGTATAACTCCTGTTACAGCAGCACTACCATCTCCGAAAATCATTTGCAATCCTGAAAGATTTCTATTAAATGGTATTTCTATAAACATACATGTTAACATTGTAACAACAACTAAATAAAGTGAATAAGCCCCAAATAAATAGATAGACATAAATATTGCTGGAATTAACGCCAGAACCACATTCCACATAGTTTTTTCAATTGAATCTAATTGTCTTATGTGTGGCCCTGACATTTCATGTGAATTTGCCAAAACAAAACACCTCCATAAATATTAGCTATCGGCAGCCGCTTTACCTCGTTGAATCCATCTAAGCAAAGGTCTTTTAGCAGGACATACAAAAGCACAAGCTCCACATTCGATACAATCATTTAAACCGGCAATTTCTGCTTCTTCAAACATTTCATTATTTACAAAAGCCGTAATTCGATTTGGGGGTAAATACATCGGACATACATCAACACATTTACCACACTTAATACAAACTCTTTTTTCAGGATCACTATATTCGTCTTCAGTCAGCAATACAATTCCTGAAGTACCTTTGCTGACCGGCACGTCTAAGTTTTCCACTCTTTTTCCGGTCATAGGCCCCCCCATAATAGTATAATAATTATTTTTAACTGGGCCCCCACAATATTCAATGACATCATTTATAGAAGTTCCGATTGGTACTAATAAATTTTTCTGATTTTTAACAGCTCTACCACTGACTGTTATAACCCGATCTATTAAAGTTCTTCCATGAAACACAGCTTCTGCAATTTTAGTGGTAGTTTGTACATTATTAACTATTACTCCTACATCCATAGGCAAACCACGGCGTGGTACTTCTCTAT
>CAYOFJ010000124.1:0-6276 GCA_964403065.1 uncultured Halanaerobiaceae bacterium
TTTTACTTGTTTTGATTAAAACATCAGCCAGGGCGGGGCTAATTCCTTTCTGGGAGGCGGAAAAATGAAAAATTTAGTTTTGCTGGGGGCGACTGGTTCAATAGGCCGGCAAACTCTGTCTGTACTTTCTGAATTAAGTGATTGGAATTTGCTGGCTGCAACCTGTTATAGTGATATAGAAAGCTTAAATAATATTATTGATAATTTTGCCCCTGATTATGCAGCTGTAGGCACGGAAGAAGCTTATAATAAATTAAAAGAAGAGGGTCTGCGAGAAAATGAACCAGAATTTTTAGTGGGTGAAGAAGGCTTTTCTCGACTGGCTGCTTTAAAAAAAGCTGATTTGGTTCTAAATGCTATAGTGGGTACAGCAGGATTGAAGCCCACCCTCTCTGCTCTCAGAGCTGAACAGACTCTGGGACTGGCCAACAAGGAAAGCCTCGTAATTGGAGGAGAGGTTGTTGAAGATTTGCTCTCCGAAAATGATAGTGAAATTTTGCCAGTTGATAGTGAACACAATGCTTTATTTCAGCTGCTGGAAGGCAAAGATCCGGCTTCCATTAAAAGACTTATTTTAACAGCTTCTGGCGGGCCTTTTTTGGGATATGATCGTGATGAATTAAAAGAAGTAAATGTTGCAGAAGCTCTTGATCATCCTAATTGGGATATGGGCAATAAAATAACCATTGATTCAGCAACTTTGATGAATAAAGGTTTAGAAGTGATAGAAGCTCGCTGGTTATTTAATTATAGTTATGATAAAATAGATGTAATAGTGCATCCTGAGAGTATTGTTCACTCTATGATTGAATTAATAGATGGTTCGTGGCTGGCAGAACTGGGTGAACCAGATATGCAAATTCCCATTCAGTATGTAATGACATATCCTCAAAGAAAAGTTAGAAATAAGTCTTCTTTACAGCTTATGGGTAAAGAATTAAAATTTCTGCAGCCGGATTTAGAAACATTTCCCTGTTTAAAATTAGCTTATGAAAGTGGAAAAAAAGGCAAAAGTTATCCTATTGTTTTAAATACTTCCAACGAAATAGCAGTAGATGCTTTTTTGCAGAGAAAATTAGATTTTTTAGCTATTCCGAGCTTTATTGAAACTATGCTGGAGTCTCATGATCCCATTGAGATTACGAATGAAGAGGAAATATTGGCTTTAGATTGCAAAATTCGAGAAAGAGGCAAGGAGGTAGTTGAGAATTGTTAACAACTATAGTTGCTTTTATTATATTTCTGGGTATTTTGATTTTCGTACATGAGCTGGGTCATTTTCTTATGGCTCGAAAAATGGATATAAGAGTAGAAGAATTTGCTCTAGGATTTGGTCCTAAACTATTTTCACGTAAAAAGGGAGAAACGGTTTATTCTATTAGAGGTATACCTCTGGGCGGTTTTTGCAGCATGACAGGTGAGATGCCTGTTGATAAAGAGGACCTGGATCCAGAAGAAATGGAGATTTATGAGAAAGCCAAAAAGAATGGACGATGCTTTTTTCAGAAATCTCCCTTAAAGAGGTTAGCTGTATTGGTTGCTGGTCCCTTGATGAACGTAGCTCTGGCTGTGCTGGCCTTTATTTTAATTTTTGGAATATATGGTATTCCTGTTGAGCAGGCTCAAGAAGCTGTTATTGGTGAGTTGGTGCCTGGTGAGCCAGCTGCTCGGGCCGGTCTGCAGGGGGGCGATGAAGTTGTCGCTATAGATGGAAGAGAAGTAGAAAACTGGCAGGAAATGACGGAAATTATTAGAAATAATCCGGGCCAGGAATTAAATCTGACTGTTTTGCGTGATGGTTCTGTGGAAGAAATACAGGTTACTCCTCAAATTGATGAAGAAACCGAACAGGGTATGATAGGAATTTTTGGGAAAGTAGAGAGAGAAAGAGTTGGTCCTTTGACTGCTGTTTATAGAGGGGTAATACAAACCGGTCAGGTTGTAGCCCTAACTTTTCAGGGTTTTGCCCAGATTATTTCCCAGGCCAGCACTGAAGATTTAGGGGGGCCGGTAATGATAGCCTCGATTGTGGGACAGGCTGCCAGAACAGGGCTGGAAAATGTATTGAACTGGCTGGCGATAATTAGCGTAAATCTGGCTATTATAAATCTTATACCTTTTCCGGCACTTGATGGCGGTAGAGTTGTCTTTGTATTGATAGAATTGGTAAGTGGGAGAGCAATTTCCCAGGAAAAAGAGGGCTGGGTTCACATGATTGGCTTTATTTTACTGATAATGCTGATGGTATTTGTGATTTATCAGGATGTCATGACATTTTTCTAAAAGATAGAATTTAATTATAGCTGAGCAAAATATTCTGTCCCAGGCTCAGAATGCAAAAACTACTTTAATAATGCTGCTGCATTACCAGGGAGGTATTTTCTTTGAAACTGCCCCGAGTAACTCTTGTTTCCTTGTTAACAGATAGCGTAACTTTAAAACACATGAGAGTAGCGGGCTTTCATCATGCAGTCAAGGCAGCTGAAAATGCCCTTGACCTCGCTCAAAACAGGGGTATATGTTCTGACCTGTCGACCAAAGCCGCCCTGTTACATGATATCGGGCATACTGATTGGGAAAAACAGGGAGAATGGGATTTTGAATCATATGATTATTTTGATATTCATCCTATTAAGGGAGCGGAAAGAGCACATGAACTATTAACATTAAAGGGGGAACACCTGGGCAAAGCTCGTGAAATTGCTCTGGCTATACTTTTTCACAGTGGTTCCAGTCCTATCAATACCAATCTGGAATTGACTCCACTGCAAAAACTGGTAATGGAAGCAGATGATATGGATGAAAAAGAAGGTGGGAAACATCACCAGGAGGAAATTTCTCTGGAAAATGCTATTGAAAGAGTAAAAGAAATTGATAAGGTAGTAGACAAACATCTTAATAATTGTGATGAAAGCTGCTGGGAATGCAGTCGTCATTGACTTTTTAGAGGAGGAAACTTAATTGGCTGGCGGATCTCAAGGTATATTTCATGGTCGCTCAAATGTTAAATCTGTCAGGGTGGGAGATTTAGTTATTGGGGGTGAAAACCCCATTTCGGTGCAGTCCATGACCAATACAGATACCAGAGATGTTGAAAGCACTCTTCAGCAAATTGGTCAGCTGGTAGATGCGGGCTGTGAACTGGTAAGAGTGGCAGTTCCCGATAGTGAAGCTGCAGATTCTCTGGCAGAAATAACAAGAAACTCCAGTATTCCGATTATGGCTGATATACATTTTAACCATCAGCTGGCTTTAAAAGCAGCTGAGGCTGGTGTTGATGGTCTGCGGTTGAATCCCGGCAATATAGGTGGAAAAAATAGAATAGCACAAGTAGTTGAAGCCTGTCGGGAGAAAAATATCCCTATAAGAATTGGGGTCAACAGTGGCTCTCTGGAAGATGATTTGGCTGAAAGATATGGCGGACCAACTCCAGAAGCTATGGTTGCTAGTGCTAGCAGACATATTGAATATCTGGAAGAATTGAATTTTTTTGATATTATAGTATCTCTAAAATCAACTTCAGTAATTGATACAATTAAAGCCAATCAGTTATTTGTTAAAAATTATTCTTATCCTTTGCATATTGGGATAACAGAAGCAGGTGCCGGACGCAGAGGGGAAATAAAGTCTGCGACCGGTGTAGGTGCTTTAATTGCTAGAGGGCTGGGAGATACTCTGAGGATTTCTTTGACCGGCAGTCCTGTGCGAGAAATAGAAGTTGCCTATCAAATTTTGAGCACTCTGGAAAAAAGGCAGGGGGGATTTGAAATAATTTCCTGTCCTACCTGTGGACGAACTAATATAGATATTGAGAAAATTGTAAAGACACTGGAAGACGAATTAGATATTTTTTCCTCTGAGCTGACTATAGCTATTATGGGCTGTGAAGTCAATGGACCCGGTGAAGCCAGTCATGCTGATATAGGACTGGCCGGGGGAAAAGGAAATGGTTTAATTTTCAAACACGGAGAGGTTATCAAAAAAGTTAAAAAAGAAGAGATGATTGATGCTCTTCTAGAAGAAATAAAGCAAATGGAGTGTGAATAAGCAATGAAATTTTCCAATTTTTATTTACCTACTTTAAAAGAAGAACCGGCCGATGCAGAAGTTGCCAGTCATCGTTTAATGTTAAGAGCAGGTATGATACGTAAACTTTCTGCAGGAGTATATAGTTATCTTCCTTTAGGTCATAGAGTAATTAAAAAAATTGAACAGATCGTTAGGGAGGAAATGGATCGCAGCGGTGCTCAGGAAATGTTAATGCCTACAATGCAGACTGCTGAAATCTGGAAAGAGTCAGAACGCTGGAAAGATTTTGGTCCTTTAATGATCCGGTTTGAAGATAGACAGGAACGTGAATATTGTCTGGGGCCAACTCATGAAGAAGTAGTGGCAGATCTGATAAGAGATGAAATACGCTCTTACAAAAAATTACCTTTTAATCTGTATCAAATTCAAAACAAAGTTAGAGATGAAATCAGGCCCAGATTTGGTTTAATGAGGGCTCGAGAATTTATTATGAAGGACGCTTATAGCTTAGATCGTGATTTTGAAGGGCTTGATGAGAGCTATCAGAACATGTATAGAACCTATAGACGTATTTTTGAGCGCTGTGGGCTGGAGACCAGAGTTGTGCAAGCTGACACCGGTGCAATGGGAGGCAAGGATTCCCATGAATTTATGGTGCTGGCTGAATCGGGAGAAGACGATTTAGCTTTTTGTACTGAGTGTGAATATGCTGCTAATGTTGAGAGAGCTAAAGCTGATTTTTCCCGCCAGAAAGATGCTATGGAAGAAGTGAAACCTCTGGAAAAAGTACATACTCCTGATGCTACAACTATTGAAGACCTGGAGGATATGCTTGATATTAAATCAGATCGTATGATTAAAACCCTGGCTTATTTTGCCGATGAAAAACCTGTGGTTGCGCTCATAAGGGGAGACGATGAATTAAATGAAACCAAACTTAAAAATTATTTTGGAGCAGTTACTTTGAGGCCGGCTGAAACCGAAGAATTCCCGGAAAGCTTTGGCAGTACAGCGGGATTTATAGGGCCAGTTGATCTCGATTCCGAAGTTGAAATAGTTGCCGATAGAAAGATATTAAACATGAATAATTCGGTTACCGGCGCCAATGAGGTGGATTACCATTATAAAAATGTAAATATTGAGCGAGATGTGGAAGAAATTGAGGATTTCACCGACTTGCGCAGAGTACAGGTTGATGATCCCTGTCCGGAATGTACGAGCCCTCTGGAGATTAAAGCAGGTATTGAAGTTGGCCATATTTTTAAGTTAGGCACTAAATACAGTGAAAGTATGGGAGTTACCTATCTCGATGAGAATGGGGAGGAAAATCCCATAGTAATGGGCAGCTATGGAATTGGTATTACCAGACTTGTGGCGGCAGCCATTGAACAAAATCACGATGAGCATGGTATAATTTGGCCTGAACCTATAGCTCCGTTCCAGGTGATAATTGTGGCTCTGGGTGGTTCAGACGAAGTTGAAGCTGCTTCGGAAAATTTATATAAAAATTTACAGGAAGCTGGAGTGGAAACTTTACTTGATGATCGCGATGAAAGAGCGGGGGTTAAATTTAATGATTCTGAGCTCATAGGTATCCCCGTACGTGTAACAATAGGCAGTCGTTCTTTATCTGAAAATAAAGTTGAAGTTCAGTTAAGAAGGTCTGGAGAAGAATTTATGCTGGATACGGATAATGCCTGTGAAGAACTGGTTGAGTTACTGGGAGATCTTGACTAAACATTTTATAAATTATTGATTTCTGTAGGCTCACTAAACAATGGAAGCTATGGGACTATGAGATACCGGAATTTTTTCGAAGTCAGGGCCAGTAAACCTGTTTTGCTTTGAGAATTTTAATAGTCAAAATCTGAAATTGTCAACTATTTATTCTGGGGGTTATCTGGCTGGGGAGACATTTTCAGTCGGAAAACCCCTTTTTGCAAATAAAAAATTGGAGGTCTGTCTGATGCATCGAGCATTAAAACTTTTTGATCAGGATATGGGTATAGATTATTTATTGATTTCTGAAGAAAAAAATATAGTTTACGCTATTTCTCGGGAAACCAGTAATTTAGAATGCGAAGCAGACAATTTTTCTAAATCTAAAATCAAAGAAATTTTGCATGACATTCAGCGGGACCAGAGTGAAGACTCAGCAAATATGTCGGATTCCTGGCAGTTGAAGGTTATTTCTTCGCTTTCCTGGCAGCAGGAAATTGAATTAATCTGGCCTGAGCTGATAGCTGA